>NZ_JBFTQI010000235.1:0-11601 GCF_056398925.1 Pedobacter sp. 01T416_2 | reverse complement strand
GTTTTATTTTGAATGGGTTAAAATACCGCTTTTAAGCGAAAATTCATAGAGGGAGAGTCTGGAGTCTACAGTCTTTAGTCTGAAGTCAGATTATGCAAGCTAAATAATGGTTGATAGTCAGTAGTTAAATTGTTGATTGCTATGGTTTTTAAACAATATGCTATAAACTATAAGGCCATCAACTATGATCTATCAAGCCATTAACCAAAAGAAAAGTCCATAGCCAATAGTATTAAGCTATCAACCATGAACTTCTGACTCTGGACTTCGGACTAACTATGGTTTATCATCTGTTAGTTCAAAACCCCAGGTTTTTCCTTTTTCAGTTGCAGGTACTCCGCTTGTCATCCAGGCTGGCGCTTTCGCACCTTTTAGATAATAATCGAAAAACTGTTGCTCACGGATTTGAATATCCTTACGGTTCTGGCGTTGAACCAGGTTATGCGCTTCGCCATTATAGTTTAACATCCAAACTGGTTTACCTAAACGGCGCAGACCGGTAAACATTTCGATACCCTGATACCAAGGCACAGCTCCATCTGCATCATTAGCCATTACCACAACAGGGGTATTTACTTTCGGGAACATAAATAGTGGTGAGTTCTCGATGTATAATTCTGGTTTTTCCCAAAGTGTTGCACCAATACGACTCTGTGTTTTTTCGTATTGAAACTGACGGTTCATACCAGTTTCCCAACGGATACCACCATAAGCAGAAGTCATATTGACTACAGGCGCACCGGCCCAAGCGGCAGCATACATGTTATTCTGCGTAATGAGATAGGCTACTTGATAACCACCCCAGCTTTGACCTTGGATACCGATTTTACTACCATCTACCCAGCTATTTTTCTTCAGGCTTTCTACACCAGAGTTGATGAATTCAACTGCAGATTTACCTGGGTGACCAGTTTCATAGCTAATATCTGGCGCAAAAACCAGGTATCCGTTACTCACGAAATAAGAAATATTTAATCGAGATGGAGTAGGTGCTGGCGCTTGATAAGTGTATAAACCATCCGTTAGTTTTTCGTAGAAATACGCAATCATCGGATATTTCTTATTTGGATCGAAATTTTCCGGTTTGTACAGTATACCTTCGGCTTTATAGCCTTTCGGCGTGGTCCACTTAACCAGCTCAGCCGTGCCCCAATTGTAGTTTTTTTGTTGAGGGTTGGTATTGCTTAATTTGGTTTCAGTTTTGAAATCGGTAGTGATATAAACATTTGGCGATTCTACATAATTGGCTTTATCGTAAATATAAGCATCAGCATCTTTAGCTTTTAGCAGGTTTGAATATTTAAACTTAGCCATTACTACCAATTCTGGCGCTTTAGCCGAACCTACGTTGGTACGGTAAAACCCGTTTTCTTTAGTTAAATTATTAAAACCATCTAACCAAACCGTTTCGTTCACTTTTACAAATTTGCTATCTGCATTGCGCTCAAACCTGTTATCCTGTTGTACTCTTTCGTAACGGAAGGTAATGTTGTTTGCTCTTCCAAAACCGGCAGTAATATTTTTTGGTGCCGATTTTCCATCTGGTGAGAACGACCAGATATCGTATTTATCGTAAATTAAAACAGCTTTATCACCTTCGGTCCATGTTGCTAAACCGTAAGGGGAAGGTAAATCCGGTACATCGTTTTCCTCATCAACAAATTTTTCGCTTAATCCAGCTGTTAATACGGTTACTTTTCCGGTGGTTACACTATAAGTATTCCAGCTACCTGCTTTTCTATCAAAATATAAAACATAGTTTCCGCCAGGAGAAGCCATTGCATAACCGCTTAAATTATCAATGATTTTCTTTTTCTGGCCATTTTTAGTATCAACTAGATAATAATCTTTTGACGTAGAACCACTCCATTGTGATTCGATCCTGCGGCCATAGTCTGTAGATGCTAAAACCAGATTCGCATCACCTTCAGCAATCAGATTGGCGTCAGGCAATTTTAAATCCGCTAATGGAATTACTTTTGGATCACTGCTATAAACATCAATCACCGATAAATAGCTTTTTTTACCGTCTCTATCTGCATTTTTAAGCTGCATAGGTTGCAAGTAATCGTCTTTGTAATTCCAAACATCAACTTTGGCCACTTCGAAATCTACAATAGTGGTGTCTTTTGGTTTTTTGATAGGGGAGATGCCGAAAAACAATTTCTTGCCATCTTTACTAAAGGTTATTTTACCATCGCCATTAACCGACCATTTTGCAGGTAGTCCTGGCATATCAAAATCAACCAGTATCTGCGCCGTATCTAGTGTTAAAGAGTTGTAATAAATGTTGTAATTTTTTATTTCCTGTTTCTCCGGACTTTGCTCGCCCACAAAAGCCACATGTTCGCTTTCCTCATCAAAAGTGAAGTTTTTGAAACTTCCTTTACCTTTAATCAGGCTTTTTAATATGCCTTTTTCTGTATTGAGCAAGAATACACCCTGTGGGGCCGTTTTGTCTTTTTTAGACCCGCTGCAGGCAAAAACCAACTGTTTGCCATCTTTACTGAAATAATAATCGGTAACGAATTTATAAGTTTTATCTGTGCCCGTTAAAAGGTTTTTCACCACTAAATCGGTTCCTTCGTCGGTCTTACCTTTTCCGGCAGGTTCATCATCTGCAAAATCCATTTCACCATCCTTTTTCTCAGCCGGTTTTACAGTTTTCTTTGCYGTATCCGGCTTTTCAGTTAGATAAGCCATTACACCTGCACCTTCTTCAGGGAATTTGAAAGATTTTACCCTTGCCACTTTTGTAACGGCACTGGTGCTGAGGTTGACAATGCCCAACGAATCTTTTGGTAATTCATCTGGCTTTTTCTTTTTAATTTTAGCCTGACGTAAATCCTTATTTAAGGGACGGATATTAAAAGCAGCAAACTTAGAATCATTACTAAACTGTGAGTTCATTCCCCTTGGTATATTAATCTTCGCATTCGTTTTAATATTGGTAAGGTACAATTGTGCATCACCTTCTTGCTGTAAGATGCTGTACATGGCCCATTGACCATTATTTGATAATTGCTTTGTTCCTACTGATTCCCAGGTATCATATACCGAATGATCTAAAGGTTTCTTTTGGGCGTAGGCAAAGCTGACAACGAAAAACAGAATAATAGTTAGTCTCTTTTGCATTTTTAAAAGTTAATTAATTTGTTGGTTGAGATTTAATCTTCTAAAATTGGATTTTTTTAGCTTATTAGGAAACTTGTATGCCAAATATTACAATTAAAAGCATTTAGTTGGAAAGTCAGAGGTCGGAGATTGTGGTAAAGCAAAAACCCCCGATTACTTTAAGCAATCGAGGGTTTTCATATTATTAAAGGCTAAATTACTTTTTAGCTTGTTGTTGCTGACGCATATAATCATCTAAACGTTGTTGGAATTTAGATTTTTTCTTTTTCTCATCAGCCGGTCTGGCTTTATTTTGCTGAATTAAAGCGTGGATTTTATCATCATCAACCATTTTACGGATTAAGAACTGCTGTCCGAAAGTCATTAAGTTGGCCAAGAAATAATAATAGTTTAATCCGGCAGGGTAGCTGTTCAATACACCTAAGAAAATAACCGGCATAATGTAACCGATGTATTTCATTTGGCCTGTAGCACCAGAAACCTGATTGTTAAAGTAAGTCATAATCAATGTAGAGATCGTCATCAATACACACATTAAACTTAAGTGATCGCCAATGAAAGGGATTTTTACGCCAAATTTGATGAACTCATCATAAGTAGATAAATCTTTCATCCAAAGGAAACTCTCACCGCGTAACTCAAACAAGTTAGGGAAGAAGAAGAAGAAGGCCATTACCAAAGGCAACTGTAATACCATTGGCAGGCATCCACCCAGAGGATTTACACCAGCTTTCTTATATAGTTTTAAATATTCCTGTTGAACCAATGTTGGATTATCTTCACCTACTTTAGCTTTTATCTCATCCATTTCTGGTTATCAACCTGTTGCTCTAAATCGTATCCCTGAGCTTTTAAGGCAGAGAATTTATTGGTTCCGAAATAGAATTCCATTTCATAAACCTGGTTGGCTGTATGTGCATAAGRCAATTGCATATTGGCATCATAAAACTTCACCTGGCCAGGAGTGGTTGGGATTTTAACTTCTAAACTTCCTTTTTCGAAAGCCTGTTTTGAAATTAAAGAAGCTGAGAAAAAGTGCTGCTTGAATGAGAACCATTGAATTTTACCTTTCGATAACTCTTCTTTCTCATCTTTCGAAACACTTAGGTGGTTCACATCACCATCTAAATACTTGTAATAAGGAGCAGAATAACGGTGCTCACTTTCGATCGATTTTTCTTGCTGTAATAAAGTAGTCTGCCAGTTTAAGCCAATATTATTGCCTGCAATTACTTGCTGTAAGCCAACTAAATTGATGTTGAAAGCGACTTTGTTACTTAACGCTTTTAAATCGTATACATATTCGACATATGCGTTTGCACCATAATTGGCACGCATGGTAACTGTATTTCCGGTTTTTGTCGGGGTAAAGTATAAATCGTTGGTATTAATTACTTTGCCAGCAGCATTCAGGTTTAAACCAAATTTGTTCTGGTTACCATCAAATAAAATCAGTGGTTTACCGGTAAAGGTTTTCTGGCCCTTAACTTCAACCGAGGTAATTTTACCGCCTTTATTGCTTAAAGTGATTAATAATTTCTCGTTTTCTAGAACAGTATTGGCTTCGGTACCAGTAATTGCGGTACCAAAAGGGCCTTTTAGGGCTAAAGAATCTACAACTGGGTTAGCAATCGCAGCTGTTTTAGTAGTATCTTTTTGTACTGGTGTAACGCCAGCTTTTTTTGCCAATTCTATACTGTCTCTTTCTTTGGCTTTTTTAATTTCCACCGCGTTCGGCTTCAAAAAGTAGAATGATCCTGCCAAAATGATCATAATCAGGAACAGTCCTGTAAAGGTATTTCTATCCATTATTTATGTATGTACTGCTTTTAATTCGTTTTCTTTTTCGCAAACTCCATCGCAGCGGCGACAAATTTAACAAAAAGTGGGTGAGGATTAGCAACTGTTGATTTTAATTCTGGGTGAAACTGCCCGCCAACGAAAAATGGATGATTTTTAAGCTCCACAATTTCAACTAAATTGGTTTGCGGATTCATACCTGACGCAATCATTCCTGCATCTTCATATTGCTTTAAATAAGCATTGTTAAATTCGTAACGGTGACGGTGGCGCTCATTGATGTGTGATTTGCCGTAAATAGAAAAAGCTTTTGTTCCTTTTTTGATATCACAAGGATAAGAGCCTAAACGCATTGTTCCACCTTTATTTGTTATTTTTTTCTGCTCTTCCATCATGTTAATTACCGGATTTGCAGCATTTTCCTCAATTTCTGTAGTATGTGCATCTTTCAAACCTAAAACGTTCCGTCCAAATTCGATAACAGCACATTGCATACCCAGGCAGATTCCGAAGAAAGGAATATTGTTCTCGCGAACATATTTTATAGCATCAATTTTACCTTCAATACCCCGGCTACCAAAACCTGGTGCAACTAAAACGCCTTGTAAGTGACCTAATTTATCTTTTACATTATCAGGGAAAATGCCTTCAGAGTGTATATATTCTACCTTAACCTTACATTCATTTTTCGAACCTGCGTGTACAAAAGATTCTATAATTGATTTATAAGCATCAGGTAATTCTACATACTTACCGATTAAACCAATTTTAACCTCTGCCGTAGGATTTTTTAAACGGCCCAGGAAGTCTTTCCAGCTTTCCATATCAGGGTCGCTTTTGGTCGGTAATTTTAATTTCGATAAAACAGTTTTATCCAATTGTTCTTTTAACATCAACAATGGCACATCATAAATAGTAGATGCATCCATCGATTCGACTACGGCATTGATGTTAACGTTACAAAATAAAGCAATTTTTTTTCTGATCTCAGGGCTAATATGGTGCTCGGTTCTGCAAACCAATATATCCGGCTGTATTCCGTACTCCAACAAAGCTTTAACCGAGTGTTGTGTCGGCTTGGTTTTTAACTCACCTGCAGCAGCTAAATAAGGCACCAGGGTTAAGTGGATTACAATAGCATTGGTACTGCCTTCTTCCCATTTAAACTGACGAACAGCCTCAATAAATGGTAACGATTCGATATCACCCACAGTTCCACCAAGTTCTGTAATTATAATATCATATTCACCGCTATCACCTAAAATACGCATGTTGCGTTTAATTTCGTCGGTAATGTGGGGTACAACCTGAACTGTTTTGCCCAGATACTCACCTTTACGCTCTTTATTAATTACATTCTGGTAAATACGGCCGGTAGTAATGTTGTTTGCCTGTGATGTTGGAACGTTAAGGAAACGCTCATAATGACCAAGATCCAGATCGGTTTCAGCACCATCTTCGGTTACAAAGCATTCGCCATGTTCGTATGGATTTAAAGTTCCTGGATCGATATTAATGTACGGATCGAATTTTTGAATGGTTACACGGTAGCCACGTGCCTGTAAAAGTTTAGCTAAAGATGCGGAAATGATGCCCTTACCTAAAGAGGAAGTAACACCGCCCGTAACAAAAATATACTTTGTCATGATTGATAATTTGTGGAATTAACCAGGTGTTTTGGACCTGGTTAATTGTTTTTGTACGGGATACAAAGGTACAAAAAATTATCGCTCGATTAGATACTTGCCAGAATATTTTTTCTCCATATTATATCTCTGATAGTGACTGTTTTAGGTAAGGTGATCACCTAAAGTATCAGCGTGTAGAGTTCTTTTTTAATGTCTTCTATCTTTCTGGGGTTCTTTTTATCCTCATAACGGGTATAGAGGTCGATCATTTTTTTGAAATCTTTTTCGGTATCGGTTCTTTTACCTTTTGCAGGAGGAGCAATGTTAAAGATAGGAACGTTTTTAGCTTCAACCTTGGTGGCAAACCAGGTAGTATTATACCGAGGTATGGCTAGGCCTAATATCATTCCAGGTAAGCCTGTAAATCCTTCAGGGCCACCTTTTAACAAAATTTCTTCACTATAGAAAGCCACTACAGTAACCGAATCGTTTATTACTGCTATTGCTTTACGGCATTCGTAACCTGCAATTTGGCGTACATCATGCATGATTTTCCAATTGAGATGGGGGATAGTATCTTTTAAAATAAAATCTTCGCCTCTTATTGGTTTTCTGATTACTCTTGCTTTTTTGCTAAAGTCGGTATACAGCTCATTTGTATTCTCACCAGCAATAAAGAAGAAATTATTGTCGTTCAAGGTCTCTTTTGGTTTAATCTTATAAATGGAGCTACTGTCGTTAAAGCTATAATCCCAATTGGAAATCCTGTATTTGCTCATTTTATCCCTGGCATCGTCTGATATCCAGGTGTTTGATGCCAATTGCTGTTTTTGATTGATCTTTTTCTCGAAAGTTATTTTGGCACTTTTGATGAAAACAGTTTGTGCACGCACTACTATAACTGCAGAAAACAAGATTATGGTTAGTCCTAAATTTTTCATCTTCAATTATTTTTTGTCTTGTTTAACAAAGTTTCCGGTTAAATTATAGGTGATGCCAATTAGGACGTACCTCGGAATAAAGCTATTGGTGTATTCACTGATGTTATTGCCTCCCACGTAGCGATTATAGCCGATTTTTTCAGCTAGAATGTCAGAAATGGATACTTTAAGCTCTAATTCTTGTGATTTGAGCATCTTTTTTGATAAATAAGCGTTCCATAAGGCAATATTTACTGGTGTGCTAAAAGAAGAATTTGCTGGTTGATATGACAAGGATATCGATGTATTAAATTCTGTATTGTATGGAAGTTCTATGTTTCCAGAAATATCATGGTTGTGGCTAAAGTTTTTACCATTATTTATCGAACCGATTGACGAACGGCTGTTCGAAAAAGTAACCGATGGATTATACTGGATTTGAACTTTATCTCCATAATAGCTAAAACGAGGACGTATATTAATGCTATTGTTCACATTCTCATTCAACTTATTGTTTAAGATTGAAACGGAGTTCGAATGATTGAAATTGGCATTTAAACCTGCGTTAAAGTGGATTTTGCTAAAACTTTTATTAAAACTCGCACCTGCGTAAAAATTATTATTACCATTTAAATTGATATAACTGCTGATGGTTTTATTCACATCATCGACTGTTCTTGAGCTTACAACGGCATTTTTGGTAAAGCTGTAGCCACCATACACATACGCATACATCTGTGACTTTTGCTGATACGTATTAAAATTAAAGCCAAAATTATTGTTGAAAGATGGTTTTAAATTTGGATTACCTTTTATTTCGTAAAGTGGATTGTTAATTTGTCTGATAGGTTGCAACTGATCTAAACTCGGCTGTCGGGTATTACCATTGTAGTTTAATGATACACTGGTGTTTTTACCAAGTTTATAGTTAAAGTTACTCTGTGGGGCCCAGTTTAAATAGTTTCGGTTAAATTTATTGTTGCGGTCCAGATCATTCAGCTCGAATGTCGTTTCGGTAGCCTCCGCACCACCAGATAGCGTGAACTTCTTTGATCTGTATTGCAACACAATTTTACCAATGTTCGAAAAATTATTGAAATCGAAATTGTTGCTCAGTGAATCGATTCGTTTATTATTTAATGATTTATCGAATACCAGTTTATGGCTATTTGATGTTACTGTTTTAAAGCTGTATGCTGTTTGTAATGAAAATTGCTTGCCTAAAGGTTCGGTATATGATATTCTGGTACCAAGAGAGCTTTCACTTCCCGAATTATCGTTCAGAAAGTTTTGGTTGACAGTTCTGTTGATTGTTCCATTCCCATCATAGTAATTGGTTACACTTAAACTGGTGCCCAAACTCGTGCTGCTTTTGGTTTCAGGTTGTATGTCAATAGAGAGTGTTCTTCCTTTTTTTACAAACTTTTTAGCGTAATTAATATTTCCGTTAAACAAGTCGTTGTCGCCATTGCTATCATTAGACTGATCACTATTATTTACAAATATCCCTGCGTCATTTTTAGTTTCGTTCTTGCTGATATACTGGCTGCTGTTTTTGCGTTTGCTACCTGCAAAGGATATTTTTAAGGTAGAAAGCGAATCTAATTTAATATCGACACTGCCTTTTAAACTCTGTCCGGTATTTCTGGTTTCGCTGTTTGAGCTGCCTTCGCTAAAAAAATTCGTTCCGTTGGGCAGTAACGACTGGTTTTTAGAAGTTGTTCTGTCCAATATGTTTCTGTCACTGCCTTTATAATTGAGCTTTAGGCCAACTTTGTTTTCGTTCCATTTGTCAGAAAAATGCGCCCCATATCCCGTTACATCAGGTAGTCCGCTTGATGGTGAAAAATCATCTTCATCACGGCTGCCGCCATAGCTGATCATTACTGTACTGCCGTCATCGCCAACTTCAATAACATCATAATCATTGCCTTTTAGCTTGCTCATGGCAGCACTGGCTTTCGAATCTTGATTGGTATTGGAGTTAGAGCCAAAAACCGCGGCCTTTAATTTGTTTTTATAAATGCCCGCCATGCCACCTATATTTTTATAATGCTTAAGGTCGCTATTGGCATCCAGGGTGCTGAGATACCCATTTTTGGCGTTTTCCTTGAGTTTGATGTTCATTACCTTCTCTTTGGCATCACCTTCTTTTATACCAGATAATTCTTCCTCTTTGGTTTTTTTGTCATAAACCTGCACTTCACTAACGGCATTGGCTTTCAGGTATTTCTGGGCCAGAAGTGGATCGTCGCCAAAAAATTCTTCGCCATCAACCAAAAGTGTATTTACATCTTTTCCACCAGCTTTTATGGCGCCATCTTTATCAACCTCAATTCCAGGTAAGCGTCTTAATAAATCCTGTAAATTAGCATGTGGTTTTACCGCAAAACTATCTGCCTGGTAGGTTATGGTATCGCCCTTCATGCTAATGGCCTGCTTTTGGGCTTTAATTACCACTTCGTTTAAAAGCGTGGCTTTGCTATCCATCGCGATATTACCCAGGTTAAATTTTGATGAATCAGACAATTGGATGTCTCTAATATAATCGGCCATCCTCGGAAAAGTGACCACCAGGGTATAATTTCCTTTTTTTAAATTCGAAAACTCGAATTCACCGTTAACCTTGGTCCGTGCATCTTTAACTAAAATGGAATCTTTACTTCTTATTAGCAGGATAGAACTGTTCTGTAATTTTATTTTTTCAACGGTATCAATCACAACGCCTTTTATACTAGCATTTTGCRCCAGTGCCGGAAAAAATAGTAATGAAAAAATGAGAGCCGAGAAGAGTTGTTTGAGCATGTAGGTGTTGAAGGAGCGTTAATAAAATAGTGCGTTTGGTTAAGTGCCTGAAAATACAACTATTTATTTAGTTATCGCAAATAAAAATAAAATTTTTTTATTTAAAAAAGAATATAAGCACATGATTTGCGGAGAATAATATCTTTAAAAAAGAAGAGGCGGGGGGGGGAAGAAGTAAAAGTTATGCGTTTAATGAGGGCATTTTAGATTGATACGCTTCACCATCAGTAGCAACATTTATTTTGTTACTGCTAAATCATTTTTTTGATCAGAACAATCTGCCCAAAATGGTAGTAACTGTGCTCAATTACACCTTCTAGCTTACGCAGATAGGTGCCATACCTTTCATTTACAAATACCTGATCTAATTTTTCATCTGGCATTTGTGCTACTTCACCGGCGAAAGCTGCCGAATTAGCCAAAAACTCTTCAACAGCTTTTTCCAATCTTCTTCTGATTGCATTGGCGGCAGTCAAAACTATACTGATCTTTAATTTCCAACAGGCCGCCTGGTAGTTGGTGTGGACAATCCAATAACCATTTAATAAARCTTCTCTTAATCGGTTTGCAATAAATTCAGATCTTTTCATTTCTAAATTCCTGGCGTTGATTTATATCTATTAACAGCAGTTATAATAAATCTTCACTTTCTGCTCTTTCTCGCTCCAGGCAATGTAAATGTTGTTCTCTTTTCCTAAACGATACTTAAAGCCATTTAATCCCGATTTTTTTAATTCCTCATAAAGGGCTTTGTCAGGTGTATAATTATCGGCTTTATCCTCAGGCATTACTGCAGGTTCGAGAAAATTATCATCGCTAAAAAAATCATCAGCAATGGTTTTTAAGAAAATAATCTGGTCTTTTTCTTTTGAAAGATCAACATTTGGATCGGTACTGCCCAATAATTCAGTTCCTTTTATTTTGGTATTGTAAATTTCTTTTCCGTCGGCGTTTTTGATTGTGAAATTCAATACCATTTCTTCGGGTTTTCTACCAGTAAGTTCGATCTTAAAAGTGTCCAAACGTTTTAAATCAGAAAAAGATTTGGCGAGGCGCTGGTTAACATTTTTAAACTCAATGGCATTGGTTTCCTTTTTGCTGTTCGAATTACAGGCAACGAGCGCTAACAGACAGATAGCAACAAAGAGCGGTATATTTCTCATATTCAAAACTACAAATTTTATGTTTTAGTTCATGTCCATATTTTATGATATCCCTTAATTTAAAAGGAATAGCCGATAGATAACCACAATTGAAAGTCGAAATAACCACCTGGGAGCCTATTCTTTAAATTATTTTGAACATGATAATAA
>NZ_JBFTQI010000234.1:0-7722 GCF_056398925.1 Pedobacter sp. 01T416_2 | reverse complement strand
GGGCATGGCTTACCCAAACACACCGGAGGATTCACTAATAATTTCAATTACAAGGGATTTGATCTGAATATCTTTTTTCAATGGTCTTATGGAAATGACCTGATGAATGCGAACAGAATTAAGTTTGAAGGAGGAGGTGGCAATTACCTAAATCAATTTGCCAGCTATGCAGATCGATGGACATTTGCTAACCCTGATTCTGATTTGCCACGTGTTAAAGGATTTCAAGGTGCAACAAGTGGTTACACGAGTGCAAATGTAGAAGATGGTTCCTATTTAAGGCTTAAAACAGTGTCTCTGGGATACACCTTCGATGATAAATTAATTCGCAGATTAAAGTTAAAATCTTTGAGGCTTTATGCTTCAGGACAAAACCTGATCACCTGGACCAAATACTCAGGTACAGATCCGGAAGTAAACACTAAAAGATCTGCCTTAACCTCAGGGTTTGATTACTCGGCTTATCCAAGAGCCCGTGTGATAACTGCCGGATTAAACGCATCATTTTAATAATTTAAAAATCAAAAAAAGAAACCAGCATGAGCATATGCTTACAAACGGCAACATATATGCTCATGCTAGCTTCATCACAATTAAAAAACAAACTATATAAAGATGAAAAAGTTACTTTTTTTATTATCGATAATAGCTGTTACGTTAGTATCGTGTGAAAAATTTCTAGATACCGAACCCATTGACAAAATATCTATTAAACAGTATTATACTGATGAAGCTGGATTAACACAAGCATTGGCCGGTGTTTATGATCAACTAGGCGTTATTTATGGAAATGCATTTTACGTGACTTACAACGCATGTACAGATGAGGGATATTACGCCAGAAACAACACCATTGGTCTTGCAACAAATAGTTATGACGCGGCTGACGCGAGCGTAGCTAATTTATGGGCTACGTGTTATCGCGGCATTGATCGTGCCAATACTTTAATTGCAAATATTCAGTTACCTCAAATGGACRAGGCAAAGCGTCAGATTATATTAGGCGAGGCATTATTTTTAAGAGGGTATTTCCATTTTATTTTAGTGCAAAATTATGGTAATGTTCCTATTAAAGTAGATCCTACCACTAACCCAGCTGATGTATTTGTATCTCCTTCGCCTGCCAAAGCGGTGTATGAACAAGTTTTGAAAGATATGAAAGACGCCGAAACAAAAGTAGGCACTTCTACCGCTATTGGGTTCTCTGGCCGTATATCCAAAACTGCTGTAGAAGGGATTTTGGTGAGGGTTTGCTTGCAAATGGCCGGCTATCCACTAAATGACAACAGTAAATATGCAGAAGCCTTAAGCTGGGCACAAAAAGTACAATCTTCAGGAGAGCATGCTTTAAAAACCAGTATAAATCCAGATCCAACCTGGACATACAATGCCTATACCGCCGCCACCCCAAGTGTTAAACAAACATTAGCCACTGCCTATAGCCAAATTTTTATCAATGAGGCACAAGATGTATATGATACAAAAGAAAGTATGTGGGAGGCTGAGTTCAACGGAGATCGGTCAGGAGTATACAATGAGCTTGGTGGTTTGGGCAGTCAAAATGGGATCACGATGACTGCAACACCTTTTATGGCGACCATAGGGTACAGTTATGGATTTATCAGGGGAACCGCGAGATTATACAAAGCTTACGGTGTAGGTGATTTACGCCGCGATTGGGCGCTAACCACTTTTACCTATAATGGTACTACAGGAGCCGAAACTGCAATAACCGCCGCAACGGGTTATGGAAGAGATTGTGCCAAATGGCGCCGGATATATGAAAAATCTAAAATTAAAGACAAAAACCAAACCGCTATCAATGCGCCTATATTGCGTTTTGCAGATGTATTGTTAATGTTGGCTGAAGCTGAAAACCAGGTAAATGGACCAACCACAACTGCATACAATGCTGTTAACCAGGTACGAAGAAGAGGTTATGGCTTAGATATTAATACAATAAGTGTGGTGGCAGATTTACCTGCCGGTTTATCAAAGGCACAATTTCAACAGGCGATTGAAGACGAACGTTTTCGTGAATTGTGCTTTGAAGGTACACGTCGTCTGGATTTAATCCGCTGGAATAAATACGTTCAGACACTGAATAGTGTTGGTAACGAGATAACAACTGGCTACGCAGCGCAAAACTGGGGAGGAACCGGAGGAAAAAATACAGTAGATAAACACCTGTTATATCCAATTCCTTTAAAAGAAATGGGAATAAACCCAAACCTAAAACCTCAAAATCCAGGTTGGTAAAAAATCTCAATATAAGCAACAATTACCCTGGACAGACAATCCAGGGTAGTTTTTGAAAAGCCTATTTTACGACATCGGTTCAACAAAACCGTTCTCCAATTTCTCTTGTGGCTATAAAATATAACTAAAAAATATTTTGATCTTTTCTATGATGAAAAAATATACATATTGCCTTTTGATTCTTGTGGCGAGTACGAAGCTGGCTTTTTGCCAAAAAATAYAGCCTTCTCAGTTATTTCAGAATTATAAACAAAACAAAAGCCAATCCTTATTGCCTGATTTTTCTTATGCGGGTTATCATTGTGGTGAAAAGAAGATTCCTTCAGACACTAAATACAAAATTTTTAATGTAGTCGATTTTGGTGCTAAACCAGATGACGAACTTTCTGATAAGGATGCGATACAGCGTGCCATTACTGCCGCTAACAATAATGGATCGGGCATTGTGTTTTTTCCAAAAGGGAGATTCCTGGTAAACGAAGATGTTGCTGCCAACAAAGGTATATTTTCAAAAGGAAGTAAGATTATCTTTAAAGGGAGTGGTTCTGGCCCAGGTGGTACCGAACTGTTTATGAAGCAGGCACTGTTACCAGGCGATCCAAAAAAAATGTGGACAGGACCTCCCATGTTTACATTTACGGCCAATGGGGCTGATAGCAAAATAGGAACCATTAAAGAGAGTGCCAGTGTTGGAGATTTCAAATTAAAGCTAACCGAAACAAATAAATTAAAAGCAGGCGATTGGATAGCTTTAAAATTATTGGATAACACACCTGCTTTAATTGATGAAGAATTAAGCCCGGCTAAGGTAAATATAACATGGACTTATCTGGTAAAAAAAGGAGTGGATGTTTGTATGTACTACCAGGTGGTAAGTATAAAAGATGATGAGATCCAATTGCATGCCCCMCTGGCTTATAAAGTTGATGTAAAGTATAAGTGGAAGGTAGAAAAATTTGCTAATGCAGCGGAAGTAGGTATCGAAGACATTGCATTTGTTGGCAACTGGAAAGAAAAATTTATACATCATCGTTCCTGGATGGATGACAGCGGCTTTAACCTTCTTATATTTAGCCGCTGTACCAATTCCTGGATGCAGAATTGCCGGTTCACCGATTGTAATGTTGCTGCCATTGTAGGGCAGAGCGCCAATGTAACCGTAATGAATTGTATGGTTACAGGAAATGCTGGTCACGAAGCCATCACATCGAACCATTCTACAAATGTGCTGTTGGCAAACTTAACAGATGAGGCTTCACAATGGCACTCATTTGGTGTAGCTAATGGCTCGGTTAATACTGTGGTCTGGCATTGTATCTATCCATCAACTACTAGTTTCGAGTCGCATTCAAGCCAGCCGAGAAATACACTTTTAGATAATGTAAAAGGCGGATTAATGCAGAATCATGGCGGAGGCGCAATAGAAAACATGCCCAACCATATGAAAGGGCTGGTTATATGGAACTATACACAAACCAATAAGCCAGTAAAAGATTTCGAATTTTGGCCATCCAATTATCTTTGGTGGAAAATGCCCGTTCCGGTAATTGAAGGGTTCATCGGAAACGGTACAACATTTAAAAAGGATCAGTTGAGTTCCGTAGAAGGCATCGATAAACAAGTATCTCCCTTATCGTTATACGAGGCGCAATTGCAGTTGCGTTTGAATAAACTCCCGGAGTGGTTGTTGCACACTAAATAAGACGAAGTTAAATTGATTAAAAAGGAATAAATGAAACAGATAACTTATTTTATATGGGTTGCGCTAGGGTTCAGTATTTTTAGTTTAGCAACATCATGTAGTAAAAAAGGCAGCGAAGTTGTTGAACAGCCCGTATCAAAAAGTACCGAACCAGAATATCAATTGGCATGGACTGATGACTTTAATGGCACTCAGCTTGATATGGCGAATTGGGAATATATGTATAACAATCAGGTACGACATTCAGCCATCAATGATGCAGCAACTATATCTGTGGCAAATGGCAACCTAATTCTTCAACCGTTTACTGATATCGTAAATGGTGTTACTACCCATCACGCATGCTATCTTGCTACTAAGAAGAAGGATTATCTATACGGACGTTTTGAAGCAAAAATCTCTTTCGTAAATGAGCCCGCATCATGGTCGGCTTTTTGGGTGAATTGTGGTGGAATGGGGAATCCGGTTGGTAATCCAAAAGTGGCGGGTACGGAAATGGATATCGTAGAATCGCTACCAAATGACGGAAGAGTGCAACATGCGATTCACTGGGATGGGTACGGAGCCGATCACAAATCCAAAGCATTTAAAACAGGTGATTTAGGCTGTAATAGCGGTAACTACCATATTTATGTGATGGAATGGACACCAGACTATTATAAATTTTATGTGGATGGAAACTTAACCTGGACTTTTAATGAAGCTATTTCGCAAAGAGGCGAATATATGATTTTTAGTACAGAAATAGCCGATGATTATTGGACTGGAAAAATACCAGCAGGTGGTTATGGAGCTAAAGGCCAGGGCAAAACGATCATGAAAATAGATTATGTAAAATATTACGCGCTCAAAAAGTAATACAACTTACAGCGCAATAACAGAGAAATGAGGTTGTATCATAAATATAGAATTGTCATCCTGAGCCTGTCGAAGGACCTGTTTAAATGCCCTTCAAAGCATTTCGACAAGCTCAATGCGACAAGTTCGAATGGAATCACAACTTATGATACAGCCTCTATAAAATGAAACCACATAGGTTTTTTACATCAAACCAAATGAAAAAAAAATATCATCAACTAAATCTTTTGCCTATTGCATTACTGATGTTTTTCCTTCTAGGGGGACTTAAAACTGCTTTCTCTCAATCAAATACTGCCGAAGTTTGCCAAACAATTACCTCAAGAATAGTTAAAAATTTAACTAATAATAGGCCTGATAATAAGTTAGTTACAGCAAATATAGCTGCCATAAAACCAGATGGAACCTGGCCCGGCGTGGATTATGCCAGTAAATCAATTACCATTTGGCCACCCACAGAACATTTAATAAAACTGCAAACACTTATTAAAGCCTATCTCACAAAAAACAGTGGTTTTTATGCAGATGCAAAGGTCTTTCAAAACATCAACAATGCATTGCAATACTGGTATAATTTAGATCCCAAAAGTGATAATTGGTGGTTTAATGAAATTTATACACCTCAATCCTTAGGCGAATCGCTCATCATGATGGAATATGGCGAGAAGAAATTAGATAAAGAACTGAAACTGAAACTTGTTGAAAGGATGAAAAGGGGTAATCCGGAAAAACAAGCTGGAGCCAACAAAACCGATATTGCACTTCATTATTTTTATAGAGCTGTATTAACAGAAGATGATACTTTGCTAGCTTTTTCCTTAAAGGAATTTTTTAGTCCGGTTGGTTTAGTTTATAAAAAAGAAGGCTTGCAATATGATAATTCTTATATGCAGCATGGATTACAATTATATATAGCGGGCTATGGTGATGTATTTATCAATAGCGTATTTAAATTGACAAACTATGTAAAAGAGACGCCCTATGCCTTAAGTGCCGATAAAGTTGCCCTTCTATCTAATTTTTATAGAAATACTTTTCTTAAAGCCATTCGTGGGGAATATGCTGATTTTAACATTGAGGGGCGTAGAATAAGTAGATTCGACATGTTAAATTTGGAGAAACAGATAGAAAGTGGTCAGATACTAAAAGCAAGTCCCCAAATTTTGATTGCAAAACAGGTTGACCCTAAAAACACTGTTGATTGGGATGGTGCCATTGCACGAATTACTGGTAAACAAGGGCCATCTTACAACGTTAAAAAGGTGCATACCCAATATTTTAATTCCGATTATACTTTACACGTAAGACCTGGGTATTCTTTTAATGTCCGTATGGTAAGTAACCGTACCAAGCGATGCGAATCAGGAAATAATGAGAATTTATTAGGGCGATATCTATCTGATGGAGCAACTAATATCCAGGTTAATGGCCCCGAATATTATAATATTATGCCCATTTGGGAGTGGGATAAAATACCAGGGGTTACCAGTAGGGATTACGCAACCGATAGGCCAATGACAGTATTTTGGGGTGAGCAAGGTAGTAATGACTTTGCTGGTGGTGTTAGCGATGGTGTATATGGTGCAAGTGCCTATGCACTCGATTATGATAGTGTTAAAGCGAAAAAATCCTGGTTCTTTTTTGATAATGAAATTATGTGTTTGGGAACAGACATTAAAAGTAATGAACCAGAAAGTATTACCACGACCATTAATCAGTGTTGGTTAAAGGGAAATGTAGAAAGTTCTTTAAGTAGAAATCCGATAGCAAAAGATAAAACAATCCAACATAATGAAAAATTAAGCGCTTGGTTTTTGCACGACAATGTAGGCTATTATTTTCCACAAGGTGGTAAYATCACATTAAGTACAGGTGTACAAAAAGGAAACTGGTATCATATTAACAACTCACAACCCAAAGATGAGCTTTCTGGTAATGTGTTTAAATTGTGGCTAAATCATGGTTCAAAACCACAAAATGCCAGTTATGCTTATATCGTACTGCCTGGGATTAAGGACGCAGCTAGTATGAAAAAATTTCAGGCCAACAATCTAAAAATTATAGCGAATAATCCAGCTATACAAGCCGTTTATCATCAAAAATTAAATATCCTACAAGCCATTTTTTATCAGCCAGGAAGATTGACTTTGCCATCAATGGAAATTAAGACAGATAAAGCCTGTGCCCTGATGATTAAAATGATAAATGGGAAACGGTTAATCTCTATTGCCGATCCGTTACAAAAAGAGAAAATAGCAACCTTGAGTCTCAAAGACTTAAAAACCGGGAAGACAGAACAGGTAACGGCTAATTTTCCGGAGGGCGCATTAGCAGGTTCAAGCGTTCAGTATAAAAACTAAAAAAGTGAAAAAAAGTTTTATTGGCTTAACAGCCTTGTTAATTCTCATTACAGTTAAAGTTTTTTCTCAAAACGCAGAATCAGGAATAGCTTTTGCCAATTACCATCGCTATTATGCGGATGGACAAAAAACAAAAAATCTCGTAAAGGAAAAATCAATCTCGGATTACAGGCAGTATTATTCGACACATGGTTATCATGTAAGTTCATTGAGCGATGAAAAATTGACTGTTTCCGAATGTATTTCTCTTCTTAATGAAGAGGGGCTGTTTTCAGATTTAATAGCTCAGGAGAAAAAAATAGTAAGCGAAAACTTGTCGCGAAAGAATGATTTAGCCATTCAACAAACCGTTGCAGGATTGGTTTATGAAGCTTACAACCGTATTTGGAAAATTGCTGAAGGGTATCGTAAAGGTGAGTTAAGTGAGAAAAACGCACTTACTAATAAGTACATAAAAGCAATCGTTCATTATGGCAATATAGAAATCAGCAGATCGAATAAAGTACATCGCTTTCATGCATCCTGTTTTGCCCTGCCTACAGC
>NZ_JBFTQI010000233.1:0-7724 GCF_056398925.1 Pedobacter sp. 01T416_2 | reverse complement strand
ATCAAACATAGGGATATATTTACTAACAAAGATAGTTTAATAACTAAAAATATTAGTAAATAGATTTATCTAACCTATTCTATTTTGGAATAATAATGTTAACTAAAAACTGTTCGAAGGGTTAAGCTTTCTGCTTATTGGCAGTTGATGTGCAATATTATAACTTTCCTGATAATATTGCAGTTCAGAAAAGAAGCGGTCGGCCTCTACTTCGTGGTTTTTAAGTGGACTAAAGTTGGCCACGAAATCCGGGTCTTTAAATGCAATTTGATAAAAGTAACCTCCATTGTGGTTATCGAACATTTCGGTTACGCTGGTTACATTTTCCCATCCAGAAAAAAACTCGGTTCTCCGGTATAAGAAAGAAGTACTTTTTAATTTAAAACTTATACCTTTTTCACTGATTAAAATTTTACTATGTACAAAAATCTGCGTTTTGGTAATCCATAATAAAAGAAGTGCCATTAAAATAATTGATAGCGAAACAAATATCAAAGTGGACGTTTCGGAAAGCGATGAAGGTAAACTAAAAAGAGAATACAGCATTAAGGAAATGAAGAACACAGGAATGCCAACCATCGCGATTAACAAAACACTATTTTTATGGTATTTTAGTTTATAAGGATGCATGAGGATTAATTTTTGTAAAGTTAAGCCCTAATGCGTGGTTTCGGAATACTTACTATTAGGTATTTTTATGGCTTATTGCTGATTATTTCCCATCCCACTCTTTATAAAAGTGCTCCAGGTATAGAAGCATAAAATTGTGTCTTTCTACGGCTATTGCTATCCCTGCTTCAGTATTCATCATGTCTTTCAACAACAGCAGTTTTTCGTAAAAATGGTTAATGGTAGGCGCGGTGGTATTTTTATAACTTTCTTTAGTGAGGTGTTCTTCGGGTAAAATAGCCGGATCGTAAAGTACCCTGTTTTTGAATCCACCATAAGTAAATGCTCTTGCAATACCAATGGCTCCGATGGCGTCTAAACGATCTGCATCCTGTACAATTTGCATTTCTTTTGAGGTGAAACCTGTGCCATCAAAACTATTTTTGAACGACATGTTCTGGATAATCAGTTTAACATGGGCAATAACCTCAGCATCAACAGCTATCGATGCTAAAAATGAAGCAGCCATGTTCGGTCCCAGTTCTTCATCACCATTATTAAATTTAGGATCAGCAATATCATGCAACAATGCGGCAAAGGCGACTACAAGTTCGTCGCCATTTTCTTGTTGATTAATGGTTTGAGCGGTTTTAAAAACACGCTCAATATGGAACCAATCGTGCCCTGCCTCGGCATTGGCTAGTGTTTTCTGAACAAAATCGATAGTTTTTTGAATGGTAGCCTGCATCGTTCTAAATTTGTTCCAAAGGTATTGGAATTATTTGCAGGGTAAAAGAAATGATATCAACAGCGCCTGGGTATTAACTCGCCGCTGCTGTCCTGTTCTCATCATCAGCAATAATTTTAATTAAATCATTGTGGTTAAGGGTTAATAAATGAGATACTTCAACCTCCAAAATTGCAGCAATTTGGAACAAACGATCGATAGTTAATTTACTATAACCGAGCTCAATTTTGCTGTAGGCATTTTGAGATATTTTCAATTTCGCCGCCAGATAATCCTGAGTATAGTCTCTGTATTCTCTAATTTTTCTAATATTGCCGGCAACGTTCTTTGTCTTTAAAGCCAATACATCTTCCATAAAAAAGGGATAAATTTTTTTAATGTTTATTTCATTATGTACGAAACTTTAACCGCAACAGTTTTTAAAAGTATTAATTTTAGCACTATTGGGAATTACGCGAAACGGATTAATGAACTAATTGTTACAACAAAAAAATAACCTAAATGTTTAAGTGTTTTGTTTTTGGTTGATAATCAGGTTCTTGTATTGGTTGTGCTTTAGGTGGAAGGAGCGATAGGATACATTTAGAACATTATTGCGTTATGCAGCTCAAATCAACGAGAGAAAAGGTGGGCGGTAAGAAAACGCAGAAAAATTAATTATTTAAGGGTTAATATAGCCCCCAGTCATCTTCAAATTCGTCTTTTTCGAAATATTTAACCCATTCGATAAAGAGTAGACGAAATTTTTCAATTTCGTCTAAAACAATGTCTTTATATTCTGGAGTGCAGATTTCGAACATATCTGCTGCTCTCACCTGGGTTTCTAATTCACGGCAATTGGTTCGGATAATAGAGGCATTTTCCATTCTTAAAATATACATATCTGCACCTTCTGCCCCAACAATTTTAGGGCATAACATGAGGGCATTCTGCATAATTAAGTTAGCGGTCATTTCGGCCATCTCTCCTTCCAGTGTTTCGCAGAACAGGGCGGCATATTTATATACGGCTCTTGCCTGGTTGTAAAGGCTTTTAGCCCTGGTCACTTTTAGTCTGACCTTTTCTGCATCAACACTTGATAGATTTTCTTCATCCTCATCATCTCGGCCAAATCGGCTAAAATGCTCCCATTCGGGCATATGGTCCATGTCATCAAATTCCATATTCTTCAAAATTTTCTACGTTATGGTACGTAAGAGAGCGTAATATATTAATTTTCAATGAAAAAGACTAGGCCTCAATTAACGGTGCTCTGCGAGAGCCATCATATAATTCATACTCTAGTAAACGACAGTCTAATTTACCATTATAAAATTCAACTTTTTTAGCAGCTTTTAATCCAATTTTCTTTGCAAGATCAGGATTTCCGGTGAAAATATATCCAGAATAGCCCTTGCATTTTGTTTTCATAAAATCGCCCATACGTTTATAGGTCAATTCTAACTTGCTGTGCACCCCTAAACGCTCACCATACTCAGGGTTAAAAACAACAACACCTTTGCCATCTTCAGGAACTGTTGTTAACTCAAAATCGCAAACTTCGAATTCGATTAAAGTATCAACACCAGCAGTTTTAGCATTTCTCCGGGTTACTTCAACTGCATCTTCCGAAAGATCGGAAGCTACTATTTTAAGGTCAACATTTTTAATTACCTGATCTTTTAAAATTCTACGCTCAGCGAAAAAATCTTCTTCATTATAACCTAAGATGTGCATAAAACCATAATTCATGCGGTATAATCCTGGGGCACGGTTGGTTGCAATCAGTGCTGCTTCGATAGCTAATGTTCCTGAACCGCACATTGGGTTAATAAATGGCGATTTTTTATCCCAGTTGCTTGCTAAAATAACCCCCGCGGCCAAAGCTTCTAACATGGGGGCCTTGCCAGGTATTTTACGGTAACCGTGTTTGGCGAGGGTTTCGCCTGAGGTATCCATAAAAACATCGGCATCTGCATCTTTCCAGTATAAATGCACTACTGTTTTATTTGCATCCGATCCAGAGTTCGGGCGGATGCCTTTTTTCTCTTTCATACGGTCTACAATTGCATCCTTTACCTTTAAGTTTGCGAAAAGTGGTGTGGTAATATTTGGGTTATCAACATTTGAGGTTACCGAGAAATAACCCGAAAAATCGATCAGTTCTTCCCACTCAATGGCTGCAATTTCATTGTATAAATCATCGGGTGTAATGGCCTTGAAACTTTTTATGGCGTAGAGAATCTGACTGGCACAGCGCAAGTTCAAATTGAGCTTTATGCACTCTGTAAGCGTGATATTGAGCTCAACACCCGTAGCAAAAGACCGCTCGATGGTATAACCTAAAGCCGTAACTTCTTCTTGTAAATAAGGCGAAAGGCGCTTGTTGCAGGTAATAATTACCTTGCTTTTATTGTGGAAAACTTGCATCATAATATATGCGAAGTTATCAATAAAATTATAGAGATTTGATGTTTATAGTACATTAAGTAGTATTAGATATGGAAATTAAAGGAAAAGTACACGAAGTAGGTGCCACACAACAAGTAAGTGAAACGTTTAAAAAGCGTGATTTAATAATAGAATACGCAGAAAATCCAACATACCCAGAATATATCCGTTTTGAGGCTTTACAAGATAAAACTGCATTATTAGATACATTTAAAGCAGGCGATGAGGTTGAGGTTTTCTTTAATTTACGCGGTCGCCCTTGGACAGATAAAGCAGGTAAAACATCATATTTTAACAGTTTGGTTATTTGGCGTATAAATGCAGTTGCAGCAGGTGCTCCAGCAGCTACACCAGCTTATGCAGCTCCGGTTGATGTAAGCAATGCACCAGGTGAAGATGATGATTTGCCTTTCTAAATAAAGAATCTTTTTTAAGCAAACAATTTTGAACCATGCCGAGGCTTTAGTCTCGGCATTTTTTTTGGCCCACCTCAGAATCCGAAGTTCTTCCATCGCTTAGACTTTCGAAGTTTACCGGGTCCCGTGCTCCCAAAAACTTCGGAAGTCTTCTCAGCGCTGTTAAAATATGTTAAAAACAAACACTTCGCTTAGCTAATCAGTATTTTTGATATCTGTTTAGATTTAAGAAGATTATGCCCCGGTTTTTTTAATTTTAAAACCAATCTAGTTCATGAAGAAAAAGAGTTTTTGGTTAATTACCGTTTTAATGACGGTGGCTTTGCTTGGTGTTTTTGTAATGCAGCTGTATTACATCAGGGAATCGTATAAACTAAAATCTCAGCTTTTTGATGAGCAGGTAAACCAAACGCTAACATCGGTAGTAAATAAACTACAACGTAGAAATGTTGCCGATCACTTAAACCGTAAAGATGCTGAAAATAAACTGAAGCAGTTACAAGACTCCAGGCAACGGGCATTAGACATTAAGGATTTACGGCAACAATATGTACAAGAGGCAGAGCTGCGGCAAGCCGAGAGGGAAAATCAGATCGAAAGTTACCTGAACCAACAAGATAGTATTATCCGCGTATCTTATCGGGCGCCCAATGTAATTTCTGAAAGGGAATATACTTCGTTGAGTTCGAAGAACGGCGACAAGCTGGATTTACAGATGGATGCGATTATTGATATTAAGAGCCTTATTTTAAAAGGTTATAGCATGCGCTCAAAGCCTTTTACGGCGCCACCAAAAGCATTCGAATTTAAAAGCCTGCAAAGTTTGCCTGATACATTAAGGTATTTGGTTTTTGATCCCAGAGATGGTACTCCAGGTTTCGCAAATGTTCCAAAGATCCCAAACGATTTACAGAAAAAATTTCAACGTGAAGATGAGATTGAGCGGAAAAAATTAGAGCTTAAAATTGCAGCATTGGGCAAAGATACTTTTTCATATACCCGATCGAGTGTAGTTGAGGATGTATCTAAAGAATTGCAGGAAACCAATGTGCCGATTTATAAACGCATTAATTTTAATTCGTTAGGCGTTTTATTAAAGCAAGAACTCCTTGCCAATAATATTACACTAGAACCTTCTTACCGGATTTCGCTAGCGAGAAAAGATTCGACCATTTATATGACGGCATCTAACGTTAAAGGAGAGTTTTTGCCCGAAAATACCTATAAAACACCTTTGTTTGGAAACGATATCTTTCGCGATCCCGGGATGCTTTTCGTCAGTTTTCCGAATAAAAATTCGGCAATTATTTCTAACCTAAGTGCAACGCTCGCCTCATCCATCGGCCTGTTACTGGTACTTGTTTTTATTTTCTCATATACTCTTTATGCTATTTTAAAGCAGAAAAAACTGTCGGAGATGAAAACAGATTTCATCAATAACATGACGCATGAATTTAAAACCCCTGTGGCTACTATTATGATTGCGAGTGAAGCTTTGAAAGATCCGGAGGTTACAGCAGATAAGGCCCGGTTAAAGCGCCTGGCTGGGATTATTTATGATGAAAATGTTCGTTTAGGTAATCATATCGAACGTGTTTTAAGTATTGCCCGCTTAGAAAAAGGTGAGCTTAAAATGGAGAACACCGAAGTAGATGTGAACGATTTGATTGTGATTGTGCTGGATAGCATGGAATTACAGTTACAGAAAAGGAATGCCATTATCAATGTACATACCGATGCAGAGCATGCCATTGTATATGGTGATGAGCTGCACCTGTCTAATGTAATTTATAACCTTATTGATAATGCAAATAAATACAGTAGCGATACGCCAGAGATTACCATTACTACCCGCAATACAGGTAAAAATTTAATTATCGAAATAGCAGATAAAGGCATTGGAATGACCAAGGAGCAGTCTAAACGGATTTTCGACCAGTTTTATAGGGTGCCAACAGGTAATTTACACGATGTTAAAGGCTTTGGCTTAGGTTTAAATTATGTTCAGGATATAATAAAAAAATTGAATGGAACCGTTAAGGTAAGTAGCGAAAAAGATAGAGGAACCACGTTCGAAATATCTTTACCTTTATAAACAGTTAAACATCGGTACAAAAACTTGCTTTATCGATACATTAAAATAGAACAGGTTTAATTTAGCTAATATAGTGGAGTATTAATTTAATCTACAACATAAATTAAACCGTTATGCATATTCAGAATCAAACTTTCAGTGTAGCCAGTGCTACATATGTGAATAAAAACAAGAAAATGAAAAAAATACTTCTGGTAGAAGACGACCCAAATTTAGGTTTATTGTTACAAGACTATTTGCAGCTTAAAGGCAAGTTTGATGTAGTATTATGCACCGATGGTGAGGATGGATTGAGAACGTTTAATAAGCAGAACTTCGATTTATGTATTCTGGATGTGATGATGCCTAAAAAAGATGGTTTTACTTTGGGTAAAGACATTAGGAAGGTAAACACACAGGTACCCATTATTTTTGCAACGGCTAAAACCATGCTGGAAGATAAATCTGCTGCTTATGATTTAGGTGGTGATGATTATATTACCAAACCTTTCCGTATAGAAGAGCTTTTACTACGGATTAATGCCATGTTTAAGCGTGTGGCCAATAAAACAGATAACAACGATGAGGCTGCCGAAACACAGTTTTCTATCGGTCAATATCATTTCGATTATACAACCCAGATTATTACCGATAACGATCATCAGCAAAAACTTTCTACCAAAGAAGCCGAGCTGTTGCGTTTATTGTGTTTGAAAAAAAATACTGTTTTAACCCGCGAAGAGGCATTGTTAAGTATCTGGCATGATGATAATTACTTTAACGGACGGAGCATGGACGTGTTTTTGAGTAAGTTACGTAAGTATCTCAGGGCAGATCCGACAGTAGAAATTATTAACGTGCACGGAAAAGGCTATAAGCTTTTGGTAAGTTAAATTAACTAGACCAATCGTCCTCCTGAACTTGTTTCAGGATCTATCATGATGCCGATTTATCGTCATTTCGACTGGAGTGCAGTCCCGAACCTTCGGGAGAGAAATCTTTTATGGATCTCTCCGCTACGGTCGAGATGACGGATCGATGAATTAGATATATAAATTCTCCTGAATAGCGGGGATTATATTCCGCTCTTGAGCAAGTTTAAATAAGGTATCAACTGCTTTTCGGCCTTCTTCGCCAAGGTTTATGCTGTATTTATTCACATATAATTCGATGTGTTTGTACATCACGCTTTCTTCCATGGCCTGGGCATGCTGGCGGATAAAATCGATCCCCGATTTTGGATGTGCGAAGGCAAACTCCACCGACTGGCGGATTAAACGGTTTACTTTTAATTGTACCTCGCGATCTAAATTACGGTTGATTACGATGCCGCCCAATGGGATGGCACAACCAGTTAGTTTTTCCCAATAATCGCCTAAATCAACAATTTTGGTTAAACCTTTATCCTGATAGGTAAATCTGTTTTCGTGAATAATCAATCCTAAAT
>NZ_JBFTQI010000232.1:0-7730 GCF_056398925.1 Pedobacter sp. 01T416_2 | reverse complement strand
GGTTGCGCGTGTATTGGCCCAATATTTCGATGCCGTTTATGCAACAGATATCAGCGAGAATCAATTAAAAAATGCTTTTCAATTGCCAAATATTACTTACAAAGTGGAACCTGCGGAACAAACATCGGTGGGTAATGCTAGTTTCGATCTGATTACGGTGGCACAGGCCATTCATTGGTTTAATTTTGAAGCATTTTACGCTGAGGTAAAACGAACACTAAAACCAAATGGCCTTTTTACAGTGATTGGTTATGGCCTAATGTTTATCGATAAAAAAGTAGATAAGGCTGTACATAAACTTTACGAAGATATTTTAGGCAAATATTGGGACAGCGAACGCCGTTATATTGAAGAGGGGTATAAAACCATCCCCTTTCCCTTTGAAGAGATCATTGCTCCTCATTTTCAGATTAAAACCACCTGGAATTTTAACCAACTGATTGGCTATTTAAATACCTGGTCTTCTTTGCAGCATTATAAAAAGGCGAATGAACGCAACCCATTAGAGTATATGTTTACCGAATTAAAAGAAGCCTGGGGAGATGATGCGGAGAAAGACGTTCATTTCCCGGTTTTATTGCGAGTTGGACGGTAGGTTTAACCACAGAGGGAATCGAATGCACAGAAAATTCGCCAAGTCCGTCATCCTGAACTTGTTTCAGGATCTTTAATGAGGGGAAAACCAGAAAAGTATTCAAGCGAGAATAGTACTTACCAAATAGATCCTGAAACAAGTTCAGGATGACGACCGCACCTCCCGCCTCTGTGAAAACTCAGCGATCTCTGTGGTTAATATAAATTATTATTTCAACAACTCCAGAATACCCAAAACAGTAAGCTTCTTCTGCTCACCGCTTTGCATGTCTTTTAGGGTAAGTTCTCCGCTTGCAATTTCATCACCACCAATTAAAATTACGTAAGGGATGTTCTTCGCATCGGCATAGGCCATTTGTTTTTTTAGTTTCGCCGAACTTGGGTACAACTCTGCCGAGATCCCTGCATTTCTGAATTGCTGAACAATTGGCAAAGCATACTTTTCAGCTTCTGCATCAAAATTACTGATCAACACTTTTGTTCCAACCTCTGCTGAGGCAGGGAAAAGGTTAAGTTCTTCCAATACATCATAAATGCGGTCGGCACCGAAAGAAACACCAACTCCGGTTAAATCTTTTAAACCGAACATACCGGTTAAGTCATCGTAACGGCCACCACCACCAATGCTGCCCATGGCTACTTCGTTGGTTTTAACTTCGAAAATGCAGCCGGTGTAGTAGTTTAAACCTCGCGCTAAAGTAATATCCAATTCCAGTTTAGCCGTTAACGGCAAGCCATAAGAAATCAAACTTTCTACATATTCGAAAACCTGTTCAATTTCTGCAACACCTTTTAAACCTGTTTCTGATTGCGCCAAAACAGTTTTCAAACTAGTCAGCTTTTCTTCATTAGTGCCTTCCAACAAAATTACAGGACGAAGTTTTTCTAAATCCGCTTCTGTAAAACCACGTTCTAAAAGTTCTTTACTTACGCCATCTAAACCGATTTTATCTAATTTATCGATGGCTACGGTCATATCAATAATTAAATCTGGTTTACCGATAATCTCAGCAATACCAGATAAAATTTTTCTATTGTTAATTTTTACGCTGAAATCTTTCAAACCCAATTTGCTCAAAGCTTCGTTGTAGATTAAAATAAATTCAGCTTCGTTCAATAAACTTTCAGATCCCACCACATCCACATCGCACTGATAAAACTCACGGTACCTGCCTTTTTGCGGACGGTCTGCACGCCAAACGGGTTGTACCTGAAAACGTTTAAAAGGCAAAGTAATTTCGTGTTGGTGCATCACTACGTAACGCGCAAAAGGCACCGTTAAATCGTAGCGCAAGGCTTTTTCAGAGATTAGCGGAATCAGTTTATTGCTATTATCTTCATCTGCAAAATCGAAAGATTTCTTTTTTGGATCTTTAAGAAATTCGCCACTGTTTAAAATTTTAAAAATCAGTTTATCACCTTCATCACCATATTTCCCTGTCAAAGTCGAAAGGTTTTCGAAACTTGGGGTCTGGATTTCGGCGTAACCATATTTTCTGAAAACCGTTTTAATGGTATCGTAAATAAAGTTGCGTTTTACCATTTCAACCGGAGAAAAATCACGGGTACCTTTTGCTAATGAGGGTTTAATAACTGACATAGCCGCAAAAGTACAAAAATGTAATGTTTAAACCTCGCAGGTTTTTAGTGGCTTTCTTAAAATCTTCAAGTTATTAATTCCGTGGTGTAATTGTAAATTGCCAACAGTTAGCTTATTTGGGCGTTCCCCAAGCTGCGCAAGGGTCCTGCTTTTCAGGGCTACGCTGCGCTTCGGTACCGATGAAGACCTGTGAAACAAGCAAGCATACCGTGATTAAATAAAAACATATGCTTAATCGGTACTTAACCCTTACAATCCCTAACGCGAATTAACGCTATATAAATTACTTTCCTAACACCTCTTTCACCAGCTCCCGATTTGGTTTCGATACCGGAATTTTATCGCCACTATCCATTAAAAGTGTTCCACCATCTTCTTTAAGCCAGCTTTTTACAAATTTCGGGTTAACCAAATGGCTTTGATGTGCCCGCACAAAACCGTGGGGTTTGAGCAGATCGGAATATTCTTTTAATGATTTCGAAATCAAAAGCTGATCACCGTCGCTAAAAAAGAAGTTGGTGTAATTGTTATCCGCTTCGCACCTGATGATTTCTTCGATACCAACATATCTAATTTCATTCTGTTGAGGTAACGCTATCCTGGTAACCCCTTTAACGGTATCCTTTTTGTCGATTCTTTCTTCAACAGTAGGGTTTTGATAATCAAGCGGAGGTGCAAAGTTTATGGCTACGGTATTCGGGGCAACGTTTGATGACGTATTACGGTTTTTTTTAATCAAAAAGTAGATCAGCATAAAAATACCACCAAAAAATCCGAAAAAGACAAGGCCTGCTACCAAAAGCATAATTATTTCCGCACTACCCATATTTAGAAAATCGGCATAGGCAATATGAATACCATAAGCGAGGATAAAAACTAACCCAAAGATTATCTTATTTTTCATTTTTAGCTGGCTTAACACGTCTAATTAGATATAAACATAAAAAAATAAAACCTATAACGAAGGTTACAGTAAAAAAGCCCACAACCAAAAGCATTATTATCTCTGCCGCACCAAGATTCAAAAATTCTGCATGCGCCACCTGTAAGCCAAAAGCAATGATAAAAAAGAGTAAAAATAATAACTGTTTCATGTTGATTGATTTAAATGTTCAACGAAAGTAGCTATGTGCTATTCATTTAAAAATCAACATTGAGCATTGGTTGGCTTATGGTGAGGATTGACAGGTAATCCTTTAGTATTTGCCTATACTGRTTACTTCCCCAACACCTCTTTTACCATTTCTCTATTCGGCTTACTCACCGGAATTTTATCGCCACTATCCATTAAAAGTGTTCCACCATCTTCTTTAAGCCAGCTTTTTACAAATTTCGGGTTAACCAGGTGGCTTTGGTGTGCCCGCACAAAACCGTGGGGTTTGAGCAGATCGGAATATTCTTTCAGTGGTTTCGAAATCAGGATTTTATCGCCATTGCTTAAAAAGAAAAACGTGTAAGTGTTATCGGCAAGACAACGCATAATATCATCAACCGAAACATAACGGATTTCGTGCTGTTGCGGCAATGCAATTTTCGGCGTACCTGGCTCGTTCTTCTTGATCTGACTCAGTAAAAAATTGAGCTGCTCGCCATGTATTTTGTTTTTGATCCTGATCTCGGCCTTTTCAACAGCTACTTTCAATTCGTCAGGATCTACAGGTTTCAGCAGATAATCCAAGGCAGCAAATTTTACCGCCTGGATACCATAATTATCGTAAGCTGTTACAAAAACTACTTCAAAAGTTTTCTCCGTAAGCTGGTTTAACAAATCGAAACCGGTTGTTTTACCCATCTGGATATCGAGGAAAAGCAAATCCGGATGATGAAGATTAACCTGGCTAAAGGCGTCGCCAATATTACTGGCAATGGCTACCACCTTAATATTGGGGCAATGCTTATCCAGTAAAATCCTCAGATTTTCTAAATTCGCTGCTTCATCGTCTACTAAAATTGCCCGCATCTTACAACCATTGGCTTAGTGTGATCTTAATTACTGTCCCATCTGCATCTGCTTTCATATCCAATAAAAACTGATTTTCTTTATAGATGGAATTGAGTAAAGATATTCTGTTTTTAGTCAAAGCCAAACCTAAACCTTCGTAATCTTGGCTTACATCGAAACCACTTCCATTATCTTTTATACTTAAAACCAGATCTGCTGATTGTGCTGTAAAACCAATTCCGATCTTACCATCATTTCCTTTCTCTGCGATGCCATGTTTTACAGCATTTTCTACAAAGGGTTGCAAAAGCATGGCCGGAATTTCGATATTCTCGACATCTAAATCAGGTGAAGCTGTGATCTGGTACTGAAAACCAAAACGCAATTGCTCCATCTGCAGGTAATCATCAAGCAAGGTTTTCTCAGAAGTTAAGCTGATGAGTTCTTTATGATCTAACACATTGCGTGTTAATCGTGCAAATTTAACAAGGTAGCGGTTGGCATTGTCGGTTTCGTTTTTGTTCATCAGCGTTTGGATACCTGCAAGTGCATTGAACAAAAAGTGTGGGTTTAGCTGTGAGCGGACAGATTCTAGCTGGAGTTTGGCGATTTCTTTTTCCTGAGATTTCTGAGCAAGTATCTTAGCCGCCTTTTTTTTGCGATTATTAAGGATTAAAACCGATATGAGACCACAAAGGCCGCCTACTATAACACTAATTAGTAATAACTCTCGAGAGGTAAAAAGCTTTTCTTTCTTTTCAATAATTGTAAACTTAAATGATGTTTCGGTTAACGTAAAGGGTAAACCTCGTGGTAAGTCTAGCGATCTATATATTTCAGGTGCAATTGAAACCCTATATTTTCCTGGTTTCTTAAAATATTCAGCATCAATTTGTATATACGAATTTTCCCAATTGCTAGCGGTTAGAACTGTTTCTTCAGGATAATCATTGCTATACCTCGTTATTTTCACTTTATAAATAAAATTAACACCAGTATTTTTAATACCTATTGACATCCGCAGAATACTATCATTTACTATGGTTTCGCCATCTTTAAAAGGCTTTCCTTTGAGGAAAAATGCACTTCTTCCTTTTTTCTTAACAAGATCACCGATCTCTTTAACCGATAACCCCTTAGTATTAATCGATTCTGAAAATACAGTCTTGCTTAATATCTTAGCTGGTAATAGAGGCTGATTATAAATTACAGTGGTACTTACCTTAAATTTTTGAGGTAGTTTATATATTTTGATAGTAATCTTTTTATCAATTGCATTGTAATCACCTAAACTCATTGTAAGGTAATTTGGAAAATCACTTCTGCTATTCCATCTAAAATTTATCTTACTTGGAATGGCGTCATCTACGAGGAAAACGCTATCATTCTCTACAATCGAATATCTAAAACATTTTAGGCTGTCTTTGTGTATCCTCATCTCCAGATGTATTGTTTTTGCCTCTCCAAGGAAAACACTATTTTTCAGTGGATCACTTGGTTCATGATTACTAAAAGAAATCCACTTGGTTCTTTCATCAACTCGAAGCAATACAGGACAATTTGAATATGGACTGGTAATACCATATAACATTGAATTTCCATTCGCTTCACTTAAAAAAGTGTTATTTTTCCCTTGGCTCAGTGAGTATAGAGGAAAACATAGGATGATAAGGTAAATTATCTTTTTCATGCGTTTAATTTTTCATAAACATCTTGCAAAAAATTTGTTCAGGAAACATTAAAACAGGATATGGCATGAATAACTTTGTAAAAGAGGGATTTGAGACAGTATTTATATTCGGGAAGAATTAGGTTTCTCGAAGATATTGCACTTCACTACCATTGACAGACTCCAATAGAATGATCGTCATTCCCGCACAGGCGGGAATCTTAAAGCTTATTGCATTACGATTCCCAATCAAGTTGGGAATGACGATTCCAAGCAATATATTAATTCATTAAAATCCGCTGTCAATAGTATTGATTTTTATACAATAAATTAGCACTCAGGATGACAGCTTTTTCTATTATCCTCCGGCTTTTTTCACTTTATAACCATCTTTCTGCAGGATGCCCATTACTTTATCGCGTACATCGCCCTGGATCATGATTTCGCCGTCTTTAACTGAGCCACCTACACCACATTTAGTTTTAAGCATTTTGCCCAATACTTCTAAATCTTCAGTACGCCCTCTAAAACCGGTAATTAAGGTTACCGCCTTACCACCACGGTTCTTTTTATCGAGCATTACCCTTAAATCCTGTTGATTATTTGGCGAAGTAACGGTATCATCAACTTCTTCTTCGTATTCGAATTCTGGATTGGTAGAATACATAATTCCGCCAAGATCACTTAAACTATTTTTCTTTGGTTTCATGTTTTATAAAAGGTTCATTGGTTCACTGGCCATTTGTTCATTCGTTTGGGTGCATAGCCCAACAATTAGTTGCGGCGCAAGATTTGAGTGTGCTAAGCAATCTATTTGATCAGGAATCAACGCCAACCGCCGCACGCTTAGCACAACACTCAAGGAACAATTACTTTGAGCGAGAGCGGATTTACTACCGCGTGTATCTCAGTCCCCATTTGTAAGGGCTCGCCATCTACATGCACTGCACCAGCTTTTTCTCTGGTAATTTTAATGTTTTTGCCTTTAATAATTTCAATCATGTCTGATGTTTCGGCCTTCCCTCTTAACATTACATAACCCAATAATGGCAATTTTATTATCGGAAAAGGTTTAATAATACAAACATCCAGCAAGCCATCTTTTACCGAAGCATTAGGTGCAATATAAACATCGTTGCCGTACTGCGATGAATTGGCAATGCTAATGGCAAAAGCTTTTCTGGTATATTCGGCGCCATCAATGTTTAGCAAATAAGTTTGTGCTTTATAGTTAAAAACCTCTTTAAAACCCAGCTTTACATAACCTGACAGACCGCGTTTTTTATCTTTCGAAAAAACAGCGCTCAAATGGGCATCGAATCCCATACCGGCCAGATTAAAAAAACATTTGTTGTTAAACTCGGCAGTATCAATCTCATCAATCCTAAAATTATTGATCAGGGAAAGTGCATACCTTAAATTTTTCGATATTCTTAAAAATCTGGCAAGGCCATTCCCCGATCCAAGCGGTAAAATCCCCAAAATCTTTTTGTGTTTTAATACTTTACTGGCCACCTCGTTAATGGTGCCATCGCCACCTGCAGCAACAATTACATCGAAATTTTTAGTTGCGGCTTCGTCTGCCAATTCGCCGGCATGACCAACATATTCGCTAAAAACAAAGTTCGGACTAAACTTCTCCTTATCCAGGTATTGATCAATAAAATCAGGGATGCGTAATTTTCCTCGCCCACCAGAGATAGGGTTTATAATAAAGAGGATATTGATCTTTGTGTGCAAAGTGTAAGAATGAGTGCACAAAATAATCTATAATTTTTGAAATAAAGAAAATATGCTAATTTTGCAGCAGTAAAAAAGTGGATTGATTTGCTATCCCGACACCTCGGGACCGGATTGCAACCACTTAAAAAAATTGCTAATGCCTCCTTTCAATCATTTAAACACCTGTTTCCAAGGGGTTTGGC
>NZ_JBFTQI010000231.1:0-7733 GCF_056398925.1 Pedobacter sp. 01T416_2 | reverse complement strand
GATCAGTTTCATCTGTCCAAACGAACTTCCTGAAATGAGCGCAAGTAAAATAATTAGATAATATTTTTTCATTGCCACAAAGAAAAGGAAATTTAGTTATAGTTCATTCGTTCATTGGTCATTTGTTCATTGGTGACCGCAAACTGCCAATTATTGGTTAATCGGTTAATTGTTTAAAATGGTTAACTGGTCGCGGATATCTTGTAATTAATGTTACTTCAAGTGCTTTTCAAAAAAAGATCCTTCGACTACGCTCAGGATGACAATCGCGAGGGAAATCGGTTAATTGTTCAGTTAACCAATTTGGAGAGAATTCTTCTATTAGCGGTTATTTTATTGTTTTTTTGAAAGCAGATACAGTAGCATTTAGGGGCGAACAGTCCCGCCCCCGCTTCTGCTCCAATGAAACCTGTGAAACAAGCAAGCGCACAATAAAAAACAAAACAGACAAGTTCTTAAATTGGGAGCATCCCGCTACGGTCGGGTTTAGGTGGCGTGGCTTGCCGTACTATTTGGGGTTGCGAGAAGTCATACAGATCTGTGTTTTGTAGCTATGGGTTGGGACAAACTTTAATAATTGTAAGATTTAGGCCACCTAAACCGGATTATAGGGAAAAGCCCACAGGTGAGGTATCCCGATTCATCGGGACGGACTTGTACCGGAAAGCCGGACTACCTTTAATAGGGGCTAAGCAACTGCTTTTCAAAAAAGATCCTTCGACTACGCTCAGGATGACAATCGCGAGGGAAATGCGCTTTATGATTTTAACCGACTTTGGACTGAAAACTATGGACTTGGGACTAATTTAACGCTAAACGCCATGCCCCAAGCGTAAAACGCTTTTACCTTTCGGCCTAAATACCTATTTTTGCGGCAAACAATACAAAACGAAATGAGCAATACAAGAGGACCAATATCTCAGTTTATGGAGCGTAATTACCTCCATTTTAATGCTGCGGCAATGATGGATGCGGCTAAAGGATACGAAATGCATTTAGATGAAGGTGGTAAAATGATGATCACACTTGCTGGTGCAATGAGTACTGCAGAATTGGGAATTTCACTTGCAGAAATGATCCGCCAGGATAAAGTGGCTATTATTTCTTGTACTGGTGCAAACCTTGAAGAAGATATTATGAACCTGGTAGCACATTCACATTATAAACGTGTACCAAACTATCGCGATTTAAGTCCGCAGGATGAATGGGACCTTTTAGAAAACCATTACAACCGTGTTACCGATACCTGTATCCCTGAAGAAGAGGCTTTCCGCCGTTTACAAAAACACATCCAAAAAATCTGGATGGATGCCGAAGCTGCAGGTGAGCGTTATTTTCCGCATGAATTTATGTATAAAATGCTTTTAAGCGGAGATTTAGAACAATACTATGAAATTGATCCTAAAAATTCATGGATGCTTGCTGCGGCTGAAAAGAATTTGCCAATTGTAGTTCCGGGATGGGAAGATTCTACCATGGGAAACATTTTTGCATCGTATGTGATGAAAAAAGAACTTACCGCAACTACTGTAAAAGGTGGTATTGAATATATGGGTTGGTTGGCCGACTGGTATATTGCAAACAGCGGAGGCAAAGGAATTGGTTTCTTCCAGATTGGTGGCGGTATAGCCGGCGATTTTCCTATTTGTGTAGTGCCAATGCTTTATCAGGATATGGAAATGGAAAATATTCCTTTCTGGAGTTATTTCTGCCAGATTTCAGATTCGACCACTTCTTATGGCTCATATTCTGGTGCTGTACCGAACGAAAAGATTACCTGGGGTAAATTAGATATCCACACCCCAAAATTTATTGTAGAAAGTGACGCAACAATTGTAGCACCGTTAATGTTTGCCTGGATATTAAAACAATAATCATTAAAAATAAATAAACCAAATTGGTTTCTAGTATGCCCATTGAAGATAACATATCAAAAATGGGCATTTTTATTGCCTGAATGGCTTGAAATGACATTTGTTTAGAATGATTATAAATTGTATTTCCAGTCACTATTATGTCATGGGATTTATTAATAAGTTATACTTTTGTTCAAGTTTTGGTGGGGCTACCCCTAGTTCAGCATCAATTTCACAACAAAAAGTAAATTAAATAAGTATAAAGTGTTCATTATGAGAGATATCTCGATGATTTTAAAAAGCGTTTGGAAGTCGTTATTCGTATTTTCAGCAATTTCCGTAATAGCGGTTTCTACCGTAAATGCGCAGGATGCTAAAGAAGGAAGAACGCTTTTCAAAGCAAAATGTTCTTCGTGCCATGCGTTAGATCACAAAGTTATTGGTCCGGCATTAGAAGGAGTAAGCGATCGTCACCCTGAAGCGTTCCTGTTAAAATGGATTCCGAACAACGCGGCTATGATTGCTGCCGGAGATCCTGCAGCTGTTAAATTGTTTAACGATAACGGTAAAGTAGCAATGACTACCTTCCCTGAGTTAGATGATGCAAAAGTAAAAGATATCTTAGCGTACATTAAAGAAGGCGAGCCAAAAGCCGCTACTCCGGCAGGTGGTGTTGCAGTAAAAGACGAATCTACTTCAGGTTTATCAATTGCAGGTATTGTGGCTATCGTTGTATTGGCGATTGTTATTTTAGTAATCTTAGGCCGTGCTTCTAAATTGTTAGAACGCCTGATTTTACAAAAACAAGGTATCGAGATTGAAGAAGATGTGCCATTAAAGGTAGGTGTGCGCAAGATGTTCAAAAACAAGAAATTTGTAATGTTCTTTATCTTGTGTTTAATCATCTGTTTAGGTTCATTCGGTTGGATGGGCATGTGGAATACTGGTGTTCATACCGGTTACCAACCAGTTCAGCCAATTAAATTCTCTCACGAGTTGCACGCGGGTATCAATCAGATCGATTGTCAGTATTGCCACAATGGAGCATTTAAATCTAAAAATGCAACTATTCCATCATTAAACGTTTGTATGAACTGCCATAAAGCTGTTCAGGCGAGAGATAAATATGATGGTGAGATTTCTCCTGAGATCAAAAAAATCTACAATGCTTTAGGTTACGATCCTGAAACACAGAAATATGATGAAGGTAAAGCTAAACCAATGGAGTGGGTACGTGTACACAACCTTCCTGATTTTGCTTACTTCAATCACTCTCAACACGTAGTTGTTGCAGAAGATGCAATCCGTAAAGCAAAAGGATTACAACCAACAGAACCTGTATGTTTCGCTTGTCACGGTCCTGTTAATACAATGGAAGAAATTTACCAATATTCTCCATTAACCATGAAATGGTGTATTAACTGCCATAAGGAAACAGATATTTCTGGTCAGAAAAATAATGCTTTCTACGCTAAGGTTATCGAAGCGCACGAGAAGATTAAAAAAGGCGAGAAAATTACACCAGCGTTATTGGGTGGTTTAGAGTGTGGTAAATGCCACTATTAATAGATAGAGTTTAGTAAGAACGTTCGAATAAACAGTAATATAGCTTAAATGGAAAGCAACAAAAAATACTGGAAAGGCTTAGAGGAGTATAACAATACACCCGATTTTGTTAAGAATAGCAAAAACGAATTCGCCGAGCCACTTCCAATAGAAGATGTTTTAAATGAAGCAGGGTTAAGTACCGTTACCCCACGCCGCGACTTTTTAAAGGCGTTAGGTTTTGGTTTAGGTGCCGTTACATTAGCTGCCTGCCAAAGTACACCGTTAAAAAAATCTATCCCTTATTTGGTAAAACCTGAAGAGGTTACTCCAGGTATTCCTAACTATTATACGTCTAGCTTTAATGGCCAGAGTATTTTGGTTAAAACAAGGGAAGGTCGGCCGATTAAAATTGAACCAAATCTAAATGCGGGTCAATTTAACTGCGGTACGGATGCGAGAGCGCAAGCTTCGGTTTTAGATTTATATGATGTATCTAAACTAAAAGCGCCAGCTTTAGTAAAAGATGGAAAAGTTGAAGAAACTACCTGGGCAAAAATCGACAGCTTTGTAAAAGGCGAGTTGGCAAAAGCACAGGCGGGTGGAAAGAAAATCCGTGTTGTAGCATCAACCGTAAACAGCCCATCAACTAATGCAGTTATTGCGCAGTTTATTGCAAAATATCCTGCTGCTAAATTGGTTCAGTACGATGCGGTTTCTTATACTGGTATTATCCAGGCTAACCAAAACAGTTTCGGTAAAGCAGTTTTACCTAAATACAACTTTGATAAGGCCGATTTAATTGTAAGTTTCAGTGCCGATTTCTTAGGTACCTGGATTAGCGGAGAAGAGTTTACTGCTCAGTATACTGCTAACCGTAACTACAAATCGTTAGAAAATAAAAAAATGAGCCGCCACATTCAGTTCGAAAGTGGAATGAGCTTAACAGGTACCAATGCAGATACCCGTGTTCCGGTTAAATTATCGGAAGAAGGACCTGCTTTAATTGCCTTATACAATGCAATTACCGGTAGTGCTTTACCTGGCGGAACGTTAGGTAACAACACCACTGCCGATAAAGTAATTAAATTGGTAGCTAAAGAATTAGTACAAGCTAAAGGTAAAGGCCTTGTAGTTTGTGGTTCGAACGATGTTTCTACTCAGATTTTAGTAAATGCCATTAACGCCGCTATCGGAAGTTATGGTACTACTATCGATTTGGATAACCCTTGTTATTTATATGCAGGTAACGATGCCGAATTCAATGGCTTAGTTGCTGAAATGAACCGCGGCGAAGTTGGTGCTGTTTTATTCTTAAACAGTAACCCAGTTTACGATGCTGCAAATGCCAAAGCATTTACTGATGCATTAGCTAAGGTTCCTGCTAAAATTTCATTCTCTGATCGTGCTGATGAAACTGCAACCGCTTGTGATGCCATTGCAATTAACCATAACTATTTAGAATCATGGGGTGATGCAAACGCTTACGAAGGATATTATTCTATCGTTCAGCCAACTATCAACCCTGTTTTCAATAGCCGCCAGGCTGAAGAAAGTTTATTAACCTGGGCTGATGCTCCGGTTAAAGATTACTATCAGTTTGTACGCAGCAACTGGGAAGCTAAAATGTTACCAGCTGTTGGTTTGAAATGGGAAGAAGTTTTAGAAAAAGGAGTGGTTACTGCAACAGCAAAAACCGCTGGAGTATATTCATTCACACAATCTTTAGCACAAGTTGCTACTTCAATTGCGAATAGCAGCAAAGCTTTAGCTAAAGAAGTAGAATTACAGGTTTACGAAAGCATCCCGATGCGTGATGGTAAAAATGCAAACAACGCATTCTTACAAGAGTTACCTGATCCGGTTTCTAAAGTAACCTGGGATAACTATGTTGCACTTGCACCTAAGTTTGCCGAGAAATTAAAGGTTAAAGAATTTGATGTTGTAACGGTTAAAGCGAGCAACGGATATTCAGTAGATCTTCCGGTATTGATCCAGCCAGGGCAAGCACAAGGAACTGCATCTATCGCATTAGGTTATGGCCGTACCAAAGTTGGTAAAGCTGGTAACGATGTGGGTAAAAATGCTTTCCCTTTTGTTTCTTTTGTAAATGGAACTTTCCAATATGCTACTTCGGTAACCATTACCCCAACAGGCGGTTATTACGAATTGGCTCAAACACAAACTCACCACTCTTTCGAGGGCCGAGCAGTGATTAAAGAAGCTACTTTTGCGGCGTACTTAAAAAATCCTGGAGCTGGTAACGAAAAAGGCGAGCATAAAGATTACGATCTTTGGGATCAATACGAAAAACCAGGTAACAACTGGGTTATGGCAATCGATTTGAATGCTTGTACAGGTTGTGGTTCTTGTATTGTTGCCTGTAACGTAGAAAACAACATTCCTGTTGTAGGCCGTGATGAGGTTCGCCGTCGTCGTGAAATGCACTGGATCCGTATCGATCGTTATTATAGCTACGAAACTGCAGCTGGTGATGTAACCAGAGAGAAAGAAATTGCTAAGTTAGAAGACTTAGATCATGTTTCTGTGGTTCACCAGCCAATGTTATGCCAACACTGTGATCATGCACCTTGCGAAACAGTTTGTCCGGTATTGGCAACTGTACACTCAAGTGATGGTTTAAACCACATGGCTTATAACCGTTGCGTAGGTACACGTTACTGTGCGAATAACTGTCCGTATAAAGTACGTCGTTTCAACTGGTTTAACTACTGGAACGATTCACGTTTCGATAACTATTTAAATAACGAGTTTACCCAATTAGTTTTAAACCCTGATGTAACTACACGTTCGAGAGGGGTAATGGAAAAATGCTCTATGTGTATTCAACGTATACAAGGTGGCAAATTACAAGCTAAACTGGAGAAACGTCCATTAAAAGATGGCGATATTAAAATGGCTTGTCAGGAAGCTTGTTCAGCAAATGCGATTGTATTTGGTGATGCAAATGATCCAAATTCAGAGGTTTCAAAAGCATTACGTTCTGAGCGTATCTACTACGTATTAGAAGAGATCAATGTGAAACCGGGTATCGGATACATGACAAAAATTAGAAACACAGATACAACAGTACAAGCGTAAGCTTTAGTATAAAGAAAATACAAATTATGTCAGGACATAACGAATCAATACTTAGAGAACCATTAATTACCGGAGATAACATCACGTATGCAAAAATTACGGATGATATTTTAGGCCCGGTAGAAAACAAGCCAAATAAAGCTTGGTGGATTGGTTTTACCTTTGCTTCATTAGGCGCTTTACTTTGGGTGGTTGCAGTGAGCTACACCTTCTGGAACGGTATCGGAGCTTGGGGTTTAAATAAAACAGTAGGTTGGGCTTGGGATATCACCGGTTTTGTGTGGTGGGTAGGTATCGGTCACGCTGGAACACTAATTTCGGCAGTACTATTACTTTTCCGTCAGAACTGGCGTAACTCCATCAACCGTTCTGCAGAGGCGATGACGATCTTTGCGGTTATTTGTGCAGCAACTTACGTTGTATCACACATGGGCCGCCCTTGGTTGGCATACTGGGTTTTACCTTTACCAAACCAGTTCGGGTCACTTTGGGTAAACTTTAACTCACCATTGGTATGGGATATGTTTGCAATCTCTACTTACTTCTCGGTATCATTATTATTCTGGTACACGGGTTTATTACCAGATATTGCTACCATCCGCGACCGTGCAGTAGGCACACGTAGAAAAATCTATTCTATCTTCTCTTTTGGATGGAGTGGAAGTGTTAAAACATGGCAGCGTTTCGAAGCGGTGTCGTTAATCTTAGCAGGTATTTCCACACCACTTGTACTTTCGGTACACACGATTGTATCAATGGACTTTGCAACATCGGTAATTCCAGGATGGCACACCACGATCTTCCCTCCATATTTCGTAGCAGGGGCGATCTTCTCAGGTTTTGCGATGGTATTAACCTTATTATTGGTTGCACGTAAAGTATTAGGCTTAGAGAACTACATCACCATGTTCCACATCGAGTCGATGAATAAAATCATCATCTTAACCGGATCTATCGTAGGTGTGGCTTATTTAACAGAGTTTTTCATCGCCTGGTATTCGGGTTCTGAATATGAGCAATATGCTTTCATTAACAGATCTACTGGTCCTTACTGGTGGGCATACTGGATGATGATGACTTGTAACGTAATCTCACCACAACTATTATGGTTCAAGAAAATCCGTTTAAGCATCCGTGCTACCTGGATCTTATCTATCGTAGTAAACATCGGTATGTGGTTTGAGCGTTTCGTAATTATTGTTACTTCATTACACCGCGATTATATTCCAT
>NZ_JBFTQI010000230.1:0-7739 GCF_056398925.1 Pedobacter sp. 01T416_2 | reverse complement strand
GCTTCATCCGGACGACCTAATTTCACCAGCGATTCTGCCCTGATAAATTTAGCTTCTTTTTCATGGTTCGCTTTAGGGAATTTATCAAAGTAAGCATTTATCGCCTGGAATGCACCATTGGCATCGCCCTTTAAATAAGTGTTATTGGCTGCGGCAAAAACGATATTGTCTTGCTCCGAGCCCGAATAATTTCCAAGCGGGGTAGTTGCTGCGTAAGCGATAAAACCATTTGCATCGCCGCGATCTACATAAATGTTTTTGATTGATTCCATTGCCTGTTTGGCTTCATCGGCAGTAGGGTAATCGCGGATTACTTTTTTAAACGATTCTAAAGCGGCATCGTCCTGATCCTGATTGTATTGAACCAAACCGATGGTTACCAGCGCTTTTGCCACATAACTGCTGCGTGGATATTTAGCTACCAGGGCTACAAGGTCTGATTTAGATTTATCAAAATCGCCTTTGTTGAAATACGTATAAGCGGTTTCGAAACCAGCATCATCAGCGTAATTAGAATTTGGAAAAGTATTCAACAGGCTCTGCATGGTAGCAATTTTTGCATCATACTGCGTTTCCAATCCCTGGATCATTCCTTTCTGGAAAGTGGCGTAATCTTCTGAAGTGGTTTTGCGGCTGATGATCTTGTTGTAATTTGCCATTGCATCACCATAGTTTTTGTTTACGAAATATGAATCGGCTAAACGGATGGTGGCATCATCAATCGTTTTTTGGTCTTTATCACTACCCGCGAGGAATTTTTCGAAATAAGTAGCTGCTTTGCTGTATTTCTCATCTTCGAAAGCTGCATAGGCCAAGGCGTAGTTCGCAAAATTGTAAACACCGGTTTTATCGGCATCTGGCATTTTTAAGAATTTTTCGAAAGTAGTAACTGCTTCACCGAACTTACGCAGCTCGTACATCGATTCAGCTTTCCAGTAGGTGTTTAGCGCATTGATCTCATTGTCTTCAGGAAACTTTTCAGAACGTAAAAACATCGATAATGCATTAGGGAATGCTCTTTCGTTATAAAATTCTAACCCACGGAAATAGGTTACTTTTTGGTAAGCTTCTTTAGCTTCAAGGTTTTTATCTGGAATAGGCTCCAGAATATCTACAGCCGCCTGATAGTTTTTGGTGGTTAATAAAACTTCGCCCAATAAAGTTTTGGCTTCGTTTATTTTACGCGATTTCGGGAAAGTTTTTAAAAACCCCTGAGTGGCCTCTAGCGCCTGCTGATGGAATTCTAGTTCGTAACTTAATTTGGCATAATTTAACCATGCTTCTTCCTGTATACCCTTGTCAAAACTTAAACGCGATGCCCTGAAAAAAGCACTCTGCGCTTTTGGTTTATCGCCCAATTGAATAAAGGCTTTACCCAAAGTATGCATACCATTTTGAAGGTAAACATCATCGGTATTTAGTTTTTCTAAAACAGCAACAGACTCTTTATATTTCTTATTCTGGAACAAAGAGTACCCGTATTGGTAAATGAAGAGGTTGTTTTTAGTTTCACTTTTATCTTTTGCATAATATTCGGCGAAATACTTTTCAGCATTTTTGAATTCAGATTTCGCAAAGTACGATGCTGCGACCAAACTCAACATTTCTGGCTCGAACTGTTGTTTGGTTTTTTGAATAGCTGCTAAAGCATAGCTGATTACATCATCATAACGCTCATCAAGGTAATACATCGAAGTGATGTAGTATGGATAACTCGCCTCATAAGTAGGAGAGCCCTTTAACTTTTCGAAGTTGGCCAATGCCGTTTTATACTCTTTGTTTAAGTAATTGATGTAAGCAAAGTAGTAGGTGGCGCTTTCCTGAAAATCGCCTTCTTCTTTTTTAACTTTTTCGAATAAAGGTTCTGCTTTGTCGTAGTCTTTAAGTTCGAAATAAGCGTAACCTTGTTTAAACTGGTATTCGTTTCTTTGTTTGCCCGAAAGCGTAGAAGGATCTGTTTTTTCGAACCATTCTAAAGCTTTTTTATAGTTTTTTTGGTTGAAATAAGTTTTTCCAACGTAGAAATAAGCCAGTTTGGTGTTCGGATTTAACGGATAATCGCGGATAAATGCCTGAAACAAACTTTCAGCATCGCTATTGGTTAACTCTAGTGCACAAACAGCAGCGTAAAATTTTGCATTCTCTTTCAGTAAAGATAATTCGGCATTACTCTCCGTTTGGGTAGAAGGTTTATAACGTTGCAGCTCAACAAGTTTAAACTGTTGTGCAGCTGCAGTGTATTTTTCTTTGTCTAATAATTCTAAGCCCGTTTGATAGTTTTTGTTGAGGTTTTGCACTGCGCTAACCTGAGCGTAGGTGCTAAAACTTCCTGCTAAAAGTAGCGGAATTAGTAAGTATTTTTTCTGCATTGGTTTCAAATATGGTTGGTACTAAATTAGAAATAGTATCAAAGCTTATCAACAGAAGTAATTAACATCTGTTAATAACACAAATTAACGATAGGATTTTTGGTTTGGTATTAAGGGATGAACGAATGTGGAAAAATGATAGGGTTCATTCGTCATTAGTACCGCCGCATCTGGTAGAGGTTCACTGGTTCATTTGTCAATAGTTCATTGGTGTTACCGCATCCGATAAGGGTTCATTGGTTCATTTGTCAATAGTTCATTGGTACCGCCGCATCCGTCATTGCTGAGGCGGCTTTTCAGCCAACAAAGCAATCTAGTAGAAGGGTTAACTGGTCAATCATATAAATTGGTTAATTGCCATAAGCTATTAGCAATGGACTATTTACTAATGCATTTCTAAAAAGACGATGGACTTAGTCCTTTCGGCAAGTTGCTAGATTATGGACTCTGCACTAATAAACCAATGACCAATGAACGATTGAACTAACCTATCCCTGGCTTGCCAGCAAGTACAGCACAGCCATTCTTATTGCCACTCCGTTTTCTACCTGTTCTAAAATGATCGATTGTTTACTGTCGGCCACATCGCTGGTRATCTCAACCCCTCTGTTTATAGGGCCAGGATGCATGACAATGATTTCTTTATCGAGATTGTCTAAGATCTGTTTGTTTAAACCGTACATCATGGCATATTCCCTTAATGATGGGAAATATTTAATGTCCTGGCGCTCCAATTGAATACGGAGCATGTTTGCTACATCGCACCAGTTCAGGGCTTTAATTAAATTATGCTCAACTTTTACTCCAAGTTGGTGGATGTGTTTGGGGATTAAAGTTGTTGGTCCGCAAACCATTACCTCGGCACCTAAACGCTGCAGGCAAAGGATGTTCGAAATGGCTACACGTGAGTGTAAGATATCGCCCACAATTACCACTTTTTTGCCAGCTACATCACCCAATTTCTGACGGATTGAGAAAGCATCAAGTAAGGCTTGCGTTGGATGTTCGTGCGCACCGTCTCCGGCATTTACAATCTGCGCTTTAACGTGTTTACTTAAAAACTGACCAGCACCCGCATATGGGTGGCGCATCACCACCATATCCACTTTCATGGATAAGATGTTGTTTACCGTATCGATCAGGGTTTCACCTTTGCTCACCGATGAAGAGGAAGCGGCGAAATTGACCACATCGGCCGAAAGCCTTTTTTCAGCAAGTTCGAACGAAAGTTTGGTACGGGTAGAGTTTTCGAAAAAGATATTGGCAATGGTAATATCACGGAGTGAAGGAACCTTTTTTATTGGTCTGTTAATCACTTCCTTGAAATTATCTGCAGTTTCGAAAATCAATTCGATATCATTCCGGTTAATATCTTTAATGCCTAAAAGATGTCGGGTTGATAGTTTTTCTGCTGCCATTTTTATTTAGTATTTTCGGATATTAAAATCACTTTATCTTCACTTCCTTCGCTCGCCCAGGTTACTTTTACCTGTTGCGAGTTTAAGCTATCTACCTGATGCCCAATATAATCGGGCTCGATAGGTAAATGCCTGCTAAACCTACGGTCTATTAAAACCAAAAGTTCAACTTTCTCTGGGCGGCCATAGGCAAGTAGAGCGTCAAGCGCTGCTCTAATGGTTCTACCGGTCCAAAGTACATCATCAATTAAGATTACTTTTTTGCCTTCGATAATAAAATCGATCGAGTTACTGCTTGCGGTAACCAGTCCGTCTTTACGGCGGAAATCATCTCTAAAGAAAGTAATATCAAGGTTGCCCTTTAAAATTTTCTTGTTTTTTAGAATCTGTTGAAGATACTGATGAATGCGATCTGCCAAAAAAATACCCCTTGGCTGGATACCAATTAAAACGGTATTTGCGAAATCGTCGTGGTTTTCAATTAATTGATGGCAGAGCCTCTTAATTGTAATCTGAATTTTTTGTCCGTCAAGAAGTGTTTTCTTTTGCATTGAAGAAGGATTGGGCAAATATATAAAAATGTTTTAAGGTAAGAAAGTTGAAGATCGATTGTTTTATTTTTTGATAGTTAAATTGTTCTGTTACAACATTTAAAAATCGGTTTTTCTTTTTGTAATGTTTTTTGGAAAGCAATAGCTGTTTTTCATCTTGATGTTGGTCCGGCTGTACACTGTAGTCCCGATTTTCAATCGTGAGCTGTCGTTTCCATCCGGTTTAGCGGGCCAGTTTCTGCAATTATTCGGGGGCAAAAACCAACGTATTATATTCATCCAATATTTCTGCCTCCACTTATCAATTAATGTTTATTAGACATTCCTCAGATATTTATTGGATTAAAAAGCTTTATTTTTATAGCATATGATTCAGCAACCAATAATCTTTTTCGATGGTGTTTGTAATCTTTGCAATGCATCGGTTCAGTTTGTTATTGCGCATGATAAAAAAGATCAGTTTAGATTTACTGCGCTACAAGGTGATTACGCCAAAGAAATTCTACCGCAATTTAACGCTGATTTAGGAAAGTTGAATACCATTTTATTGCTGGAGGATGGAAAACTCTATACTAAATCTTCAGCGGCATTGCGTGTAGCCCGAAAACTCAATGGATTAATTCCGTTGCTTTATGCATTTATCATTGTTCCCAAATTTATCCGCGATTGGGTTTATGATATTATTGCCAAAAACCGTTACAGATGGTGGGGCAGGCAGGAGAGTTGTTGGGTACCAACACCCGATTTGAAAAGTAAGTTTATAGCTTAATTTTGTTGACCACTTTTCTTTCTGCCCGGCGACCAAAGCCAAAGTGTTAAAATAAGCAACGGTATAGTAATACTTAAGGCAATTACAATCAGTATTGGCCTTTGTCCAACAATATCCTGACCAGTAGATGTGAATATCCTGATAGTTTCTTTAAGTGCTCCGAGTGTTATTATTGTACAAATAATGGCAAGAATTTTCCTCATATTTTGATTTTGAAACAAAGATTGCATTTTATTTTTATAATAGACCAACGTCTAAAGACGCTTCTCTAAAAAAGCATTAATTTTCCAAGTACCTTTTAGCATAAGTAATCCGCATTTAATCGTAGCGTTTAAACTGTGTTTTTAGCCTTTTTTGAAAATCTGGATAATTCCGTTTTTCTTTCGGACTCCACAAAACTTCGCTCAAGGCATCTAATCGGGGAAAGATTAAATATTGCACTTTTGCCGGATTGGTAATGTACTCACTCCATAAACAGCCCTGTGCGCCCCAAATGTATTTAGCCTGCTCAGCACTTAATTCAGCCGGTACGGGTTCATAATTATAAACATCAATTAAGGGCGAAAACTTATTTGCAGCCAAGCTATCTTCTTTTACAAATTGACCATGATTGAAATACATCTTGTCTTCAGGTGTCATAATGGCCTTGTGGTTTTGTTTTGCCGCATCTATACCACCTTTTTCACCTTGCCAGCTCATTACAACTGCATTAGGGGCTAAACCGCCCTGTAAGATTTCGTTCCAACCGATAATGGTTTTACCTTTGCTATTTACAAATTTTTCCATCCTGCGGATGAAATAACTCTGTAGCTCACTTTCATTTTTCAGACCATTAGCCTTCATAATCTCTTGCGAAACAGCAGATCGTTTCCACCATACTTTCGAGGCTTCATCGCTACCAATGTGGATGTATTGCGAGGGAAACAAAGCCATTACCTCAGTTAATACATTTTCCAGAAATTTAAAAGTCGTATCAGAAGCCTGAAGTACATTGTTGTATTTATTCATCATTCCCCATGTTTGGGCAACTTCGTATTTTTTGCCCGGCTCCGTGCCTAATTCTGGGTATGCAGCCAATAAGGCCATGCTATGGGCAGGCATTTCAATTTCAGGAATAATGGTAATGTAACGTTTGGCCGCATAATCAACCACATCTTTAATCTGTTCTTGGGTATAATAACCGCCGTGACGAATACCATCGGTTTTAATAACGGCATCTTTTGGCGTAATTTTTACGTCTGTCGGCAATACCTGATATTTTATGTGCTCGTTTCCTTGTCCAGGCCATAAGCCAATAATGCTACCATTTCTCCATGCTCCAATTTCCGTAAGCTTGGGATATTTTTTGATCTCTATTCTCCAGCCATGGTCATCAGTTAAATGCCAATGGAAATAATTCATTTTATGAAGCGCTAGATAATCGATGTACTGTTTTATAAAGGCTACGTCAAAAAAATGGCGACTTACATCCAGATGCATGCCACGATAATCGAAGCGGGGATAATCTATAATAGAAACAGCCGGGATTTGTAATGATTGTGATTTTGCCTCAGGTATCAACTGAATTAATGTTTGAATACCGTAAAAAAGTCCATTTTCTGAAGATGCATAAATTATTGTTTGATAGTTGTTGCTTATAAGCTCGTATTCGTTTAAGTTTTTTAATAACCGACTAATTATTTCTAGTTTGATTACGTTTTTTTTGTTTGTTGAATTAGGGTTAATTCGAAGCTTTATATTATAATATTGTTGAATATAATTTTGCAGAAATAAAGCTGAATTTGATAAAGAATCATTTGAAATAATTTCTGTGTGTTGATCAATGATAAATTTTTCCGTGTTTTTTCCTGTTTTAATACTTACAGGTTGTGGGATTATGTTTACTTCCTGTGCAGAAAGTTTAAACGAAATAATTGATAAAAACAAAAAGATAAATTTCTTCATTATAAGGGATTTTCCTTTTCAAAAGTAATAATTATAGACGGATGAAAGGGAAGGTTTGCTAGAACGAAAACTTATGTTACATAAACCCGATAGGATGAATGCCGTTTTTCACGGCAGAAAGTATAGCGGGGCAGGAGTTGCCGATAAACGCTAGCTTTCGTTTTCAAATTGTTATTTACCATGTAAGACATTTAAGAAAATATAAGCCTCTTTCTTTTTCTTAATTGCACTAATAAGATTGCTTCGGCTCGCTAATCCCAGCCTCGCAATGACGATTCATGGGAGGAAGTCCGTACGCTCTGTGTTTCCGTGGCAAAAAAATAATCAAAAAAATCCCGATAACTTTCGCTATCGGGATTAATATGATCAGTTAAAAAGAACTAGCCTTTTTTAGCTTTGCTTTCTTCGCCTTCTAATTGCGATTTCAATTGAGCCAATACGTCTAAGTCTCCTAAAGTAGATTTCTCTACAGAATCTTTAACTTTTTTAACAGCAGTTACAGCAGCTTTAGCTTCTTTTTTCTTAGTTGCTCTTTCTTCTGCTACAGCTTCAGCTTTAACTTCGTCCCAAATACGGGCGTGAGATACTACGATACGTTTTGCTTCTTTGTTAAACTCGATGATTTTGAAGTCATTGGTTTCTTCAGCTTTAACTGATTTTGAAGTCATTGGTTTCTTCAGCTTTAACT
>NZ_JBFTQI010000229.1:0-7776 GCF_056398925.1 Pedobacter sp. 01T416_2 | reverse complement strand
ACCTTCTACCGGTTATGGCCCGATAAAGGGTAGAACACATAAAGGTGAACTCACGCAGCCTATCACTACGCATCAAACCGTACAGATGGATGAAATGGCAACTATTATTTTTGAAGATACCAAGCCGATAGTCCCTGTAAACGGCGAAGAAGGCTTGAAAGATCTTAAAATTATTGATGCCATCTACCAGGCTGTAAAAACAGGAAAAAAGGTCAAACTAACTGCTTAGCCAAAAGGGATTTTAAAACAGATTCTGGGGATTATCCAGCCATAGGGTGCACATCGTAAATATATTTCTGATTTAACTTAACTGCCTGCCGATTTTGGAAGCGTGAACCAAAAACCGGTACGCTCGCCAGGCACACTGTCTACACCGATCTCTCCCCCATGTTTACGAACGATGTTAGCACAGATAAACAGGCCTAGCCCAAGTCCCGAATTTTGCTCCTGCTGCCCTGCGGCCTGGTAATACCGGTCGAACAGCAAGGGGATCTTTTCGGCAACAATCCCGGGCCCCTGATCGATAACGGAGATTTTAACGTAGGTTTCATGATCAATGAGCTCAACTTTTATCTCTGCAGTGCCCGGAGCATATTTGACAGCATTACTGATCAGATTAGTAAGTACCCGGCCGATCCGCTCTGAATCGGCATGGACCATGATGTTTTTCTTTCCTGTTATAGTTACTGGCGGAACGTCGGTGGAAGCAAACAATTCAACTATTTCCTGTACCAGCTCAAACAGGTTGAAGTTCGTTTTCCGTAGTTCTATCTGATCCCGATAATTTTTACCGGCATTGAGCAAATCGTCTATTATCAGTGAGATCCGGTTTATGCCCCTGCTTGCCTGCGCAACCAACCGCTTGGTACGGTCAGATTGCCGGTTCGCGTCCCGTTGCAGCATTTGTACTGATCCTTTTAAGCTGGTAACCGGGGTCTTCAGCTCATGGCTGGCAATACTTATGAAATCGTCTTTATGCCTTTCTATGATTTTGTCATTGGTGATATCGTTAATGACACCCACCAGTTTCACGGCTTTACCCGCTTTATTGGTTTCAGTTTTGCCCTTTATATTCAGCCATTGAAGCTTGCTATCTGCTCTGTTTAGCCTTACCTGCACGTCTACGCCGCCCTCAGCCTGAATATTTTTTAGGGCCTCCTTAAACACTGGGAGATCATTTGCTGATATATGTGGGTAGTAGCTTTCCAGTGTCCAATGCGCTTGCCTTTGCGGGTAGCCAAAGATTTCATCATGGTCGCGGGAACGAAAAACTTCTTTTGTCTCAAGGTCCAGTTCCCAGATAGCTGTACGGGTATATCTAAGGGCAAGGTTCAGACGCTTCTGGCTCTCCTTCAGCTGTTTCATTCCGGAAATATCGTCCAGTACAGTAAATCCAAAGGTTTCCCCCTGGTCGTTATAGAGGATCGTAGTTACATCAACCCATACGCGGCTGCGGTCTCTTCGGTACAGGCAGGCCTGCAGCTTAAAGAATGGCACCTGTCTAGACCAGATCTCTTCCTGGAGGCAATGCCAGTGTGCGATATGTTCTTCACAGGCATGATCCAGAATTTTTGTTCCCTCAATTTGTTCTGGCGGATAGTCCAACAGTTCGCAAAGCGCCTTATTCACCTTTAAGATGGTCAGGTCTGACCGAATGATCTTTGAGGCCACACTGGTAAGTTTAAATATAGCGTTGAACTTATCATCACATTCTTTGAACCGTTTCTCAAAATTATCTTGCGCTCTATTTTCTTGCATAACAATTTCAGCTGATAGAGTGATAACATTTACAGGCCAAATATGTTTAGCTGTTACAGATAAACTGTCTTTCATATGGCATGCCCATAGTGAAACGACAAGTAAATTCAGGACGGTACACTGGTGAGGTGTTCTTTCGTCAATATTTTATTGCCGATTTCTTAACACCTGGTAATTACTGGTATGAGTTTGAACGCATACCAGTGAATAAGAAATTACTTAGCTAAGTAGGTCATACCACCGTCAACAAGGATTTCGGTGCCAAGCAAAAACGAAGATTCTTCAGAAGCAAGGAAAACCGCTGTTTTACCAATGTCTGAGGGTTGCCCGATCCTGCCTATCGGCATTGCGCTTGCAAATTGTGTTTTCACCGCATCAATGTGCTCTGCAGGAACGAACTTATCAAATGCAGGTGTGTCTGTAGTACCCGGTGTGATTACATTTACCCTGATCTTTCTTGCTAGCAAGTCGTTAGAAAAGCTTTTCGCCAAAAAGATCACTGCAGCTTTTGCAGCGCCGTAAAGTCCAAATGATGGGTATGCCCGGTGTGCGGCATTTGACCCGATAAGAATTACAGACCCGCCATCATTCATATAAGGTAATGCTTTTTGTACCGTGAAATAAACGCTTTTCAGGTTAAGGTCCATGGTTTTGTTGTAGTCCGCCTCGCTCACATCTGCCACTGTTCCGGTTGTTCCTGCACCAGCATTGGCTACCAGTACATCTATTTTGCCAAATTTTTCAGCATTATCTTTAAAAACCCGCTCTAAATCGGCAAGGTTAGTTACATCTGCGTTGATGGCTATAAAATCATTGCCCAGTTGAGCAGCAGCAAGTTCTAAAGTTAGGTGATTCCTACCTACAATAGCTCCGGCGGCGCCTTCACTTTTAAATGCTTCAGCAATACCAAATCCAATACCGCTATTGCCGCCTGTAATTACGGCTACTTTGTTTTTTAATTTACTCATGATCTTTGAATTTAATGTTGATCCAAAGATGCACCTGTGCAACGGACTACAACTTATCAAAAGTCATTAAATAGGCTTGACAAAGATCAAGCTATTTTGAGGAGTTCTTCCTGATCCGGCTCAAGGTTTCTGGTGTTAAACCCAGGTAGGAAGCAATTAAATTTTGCGGGAACCGCTGTATAAAGTGTGGATAATCGTTAACGAGTTCTTGAAACCGTTCTTCACCAGTTTGGCTGATGGAAGACTGCATCCTTTTCTGGGCAGCTATGGTGTTGTTTTGACTCAGCACGTTCTGCATCGCTGAAAAGGCAGGAATAGGCTTTATGAATTCTTCTACCAGGTTATGGGTGATTTGTAAGATCTCCATATCTTCCAGCGCTTCTATGTTAAAACGGCTTGGTGTCAGCTTGTAAAAACTTTCAAAATCGGCTAACCACCAGTTTTCAATACTTAATTTTAATATATGCTCATGCCCCTTTTCATCCACCGTAAACGTCTTGGCAGCCCMTTTCACAATGAAGCCAGTATACTTACATACATCCCCTTCCTGTAAAAAGTATTGTCGCTTGCGGATTTTTTTAGGTTTAAAATGTGCGATAAATACTTGCTTTTCTTCCGCTGAAAGCATTTTACCAGAAAGTTTTTGAACGTAATCGAACAGCGCTTGAAAATTATCCATCTTTAGGTGCTTAAGGAGAATCTTCAAAAATAAAACTTTCAGCTTATTTTATGCTGCCTTTTTAATTATTCAAACTTGTTCTGCTCAGTTTCAGGAAAAGTACTTCATCGAATCGACGAATATGGCTTGCCTGCCATAACGAAAATTACATGTCCATCCATTAATTAGGTTGAAAGCAGYACATCTGGTCGTTTTTGAACGAGATTACCAATTAATTGAACGAATAAGCAAAACGCCTTAACCTTACTATAGCCACTTTTGTAAACAACAATTACATATCAACAAAAAAGACTATGGGACTATCAGGTTTAGGAATTTTTCATACCATCATTGGTATCGTGGCCATTGGAGCGGCAATCATTTCATTTGTACGCTTTGGCAAAATTGATTTAATGCATCTTAGCGGTAAAATATACTTTTATACTACTGCTGTTACGGCTTTAACTGCATTGGGAATCTCCAAACATGGAGGCTTTAATCCCGGGCATATTTTTTCGGTATTCATTTTTATTTTAGTGGTGGTGGCTTTTTGGCTTTCGGTAAAGCGAAGTACCAATAATAGGGCCCGCTATATAGAGAATTTTTTACTCTCTTTCAGCTTCTTTCTGTCGCTCATTCCCACCGTGAACGAAACCTTTACCCGGGTTCCGCTGGGGCATCCACTGGCTAAAAATCCTACCGATCCTATAATTGCCCAAACATTGCTCGTGCTCTTAATCGCATTTGTTGCCGGGGCCATTTACCAGTACATTAAACAACGTAACGCGCTTAGAATACGGTAAACCAAAAATGCGATTTTGGAATAAAAAATCTTTTTATACCGGATAAGTTAATGCATAGGCGCAGAAAAGCCAAACCATGCATTAGTTTTTCTATTTTTATAGCTGAAGGTTTTTTTTAATATGATCATTGACCATAAAAAATACGATTTGTTTGGTAAATCCATTATCCAGAACATCAGGATAAAGGCACCTTTTACCTTCGATTTTCCCATTACCGATAATGCCTGTTTTTTGTACATGTTGCAGGGTGAAATGCAATATCACCGCGGCGAAGACCGGGTAAATATTCCGCATAAACATGCTTTGTTTTTAAATTGTATCCAGGCCAGCAAAACCATCAGTAACTTAAATGAAGGGGGGATTAACGAAATTATGGTCGTTAATTTTCATCCCGATATTTTAAAGCGGATCTACGACCGGGAGATGCCGGTTATACTTCAGGCGTCCGATCGGATGATTTCGAACAAAAGTGTCGAAGTTTTAAACAATAGTTTTTTAATCGAGAAATATATTGAAGGCTTGCTGTTTTATTTTCAGCATCCGGCACTGGTTAACGAAGATATACTGGTTTTAAAGTTAAAAGAAATTATCCTGCTGCTGGCCCAAACCGCTAATGCCCAGGCCATACAAACCATATTTGCACAGCTTTTTTCGCCTACTACCTATACCTTTAAGCAAATTATTGAGGCCAACCTGTTTGAACAACTCAGTATCGATGCCCTGGCACAATTGAATAATTTGAGTTTATCGTCTTTTAAACGCGAATTTGCCAGACATTACAACGATACACCGGCCAATTATATCAAAACCAAAAGGCTCGAAAAAGCTGCCGAAATGCTGTTAATTTCAAACGAAAGGATTAAAGATATTGCTTTTAATTGTGGCTATAATGATTTGGCCAATTTTACCAAAAGCTTTCGCGATAGGTATAAGTGTACACCTAGTGATTTTCGGGAGCGTTAGTAGGGGGACACGACAAATTTGTATACGCAGTCGTCATCCTGAACTTGTTTCAGGATCTTTCCTGTTGCAAAAGATGCTGAAACAAGTTCAGCAGGACGTAGTGGCCTCACTGGCTCAAGTCTTAGTGCAGAGGACAACGGGCTAGATGAATGCGCATGCATAGTAATAATTAATTAAGATTTTCTCAAAGAGATTTAGGGATTAATTTAGTGAAAGCACAAGTCTGCCCATTGCATTAGGCTTGACATTAAGACTTGCGCTAGATAGCGCTAAAACCATCAAACAGCTGAGCCGTACAGGCAAAATATTTGAGCCGTAGAGGAAAGCCTTTGGTATTTCGAATGTTGATCTTTGTTTCATGAACAACATCACAAAAATTCAGTTGGGTCAAGATGGCCCTTTCGTATCTAAACTTGGTTTAGGTTGTATGCGCATGTCTTCCGTATGGGGTGGTGCTACACCCAGCGAAACAGAAAGTATTGCCACCATTCAGGAAGCATTAGATAGTGGCATTAACTTCTTAAATACAGGCGACTTTTATGGTGCCGGTCATAATGAAATGTTAATTGGCAAAGCGATTAAAGGCCGGCGCGACGATGCCTTTATCAGCGTAAAATTCGGTGCCATCTTTCACAACGGCCAGTGGCTGGGGTTAGATCTGCGGCCCCTTGCGATCAAAAATTTTATCAATTACTCGCTAACGCGTTTGGGTATCGAAACCATCGACCTCTACCAGCCTTGCCGAATGGACGATAGCGTACCGGTGGCAGACATCATCGGAACGGTTGCCGACCTGATTAAAGAAGGTAAAGTGCGGCACATTGGTGTATCTGAAATTACGGCTGAGCAGCTCCGTCAGGCAAATGAAACCCACCCCATAAGTGCGCTGGAAATCGGCTATTCGCTGGCCGACCGTCAGATCGAAAATGAACTGCTGCCTGCAGCAAAAGAGTTAGGTATTGCAGTAGTGGCCTTCGCCAATACCGCAGAAGGTTTATTAACCGGCGACATGAAAGCGCCACTTGCCGAAAATGATTACCATAACCATTTCTCCCGTTTTCAGGGCGAAAATCTGGTTCATAACCTCGAAAAAGTAGAAGTATTGAAACAATTGGCCCACAACAAAGGCTGTACACCTACACAGCTTGCTATTGCCTGGGTAAAGGAGCAGGGCGATCATATCATGCCTTTAGTAAGCATGAGCCGCAGATCGCGCCTGCCCGAAAATATTAAAGCGCTCGATATTGTATTTACGCCGGAAGAAATGAATACTTTAAATACTACTTTTGCAATAGGTGCCATACGTGGCGGTACTTATTTACAACGTTAAATGACCAATCCAAAAGAAATCCTCCCAGGCCTAATCTTTTATTCTTACCTCTCTGCCCAGCGGAAAGAGAAAGTGTGTTTCTGGAACCACCATACCCTGGTATTGCAGGTTTCAGGGCAGTTCACTTTAGAAACCGCTGGGCAAAGTATTTCGATGGCCGGAGGAGAACTGTTGTTGATTGGCAAAAACCAGTTGGGTACGCTCACCAAAACACCGCTACCCGGAGGGAACTATGAAACCATCGTCATTTCCCTTCAGGAAGAGCTTTTGCGCAAGATCGTATTGGAAGAAAAGTTAACCGCAGACCATAAATACATTGGTCCGCCAAATATCCTGATTCCATCAAACGAATTTCTCAAAGGCTATTTCCAGTCTATTGTTCCCTATGCCCGAAGCTCGGGTGCCACCATGACCAATGAAATGGGTATTTTGAAAGTGAAAGAAGGAATTAAATTGTTATTGCTTGCCCTACCGGCACTGCGTAACTTTTTATTCGACTTTTCAGAACCCCATAAAATAGACCTGGAAAAGTTTATGCTGAGCAACTTTCATTTTAATGTGCCCATCGAAAAATTCGCGCAGCTAACTGGCCGCAGTCTGGCCGGTTTTAAACGCGATTTCCTGAAAACTTTCGGTGCACCACCCCGCCAATGGCTGCAGGATAAACGCCTAAGGGAAGCCAAACACCTCATCGAAAGCAAACATCAAAAACCTTCTGCCATTTATCTCGACCTTGGTTTCGAAAGCCTGTCGCACTTCTCACATGCTTTTAAAAAGAAGTTTGGTATGGCGCCTACGGCGCTGAATGCGTAGGTATGGGTTTAAGGAAAGTACAAGCCTCGTGTTTTTTGAGAACACCGTGCTAAGACTTGCTAGATAAGGGTATGCTTAAAATAGGATAGTATGGAAAGAGTCTGGATCAAGCTCTAGTCAAATTTATTCTGGTATGTAAACTGATGTGTTTTTGCTTCATTTTGTTAACAAACAGCTAGCAACTTGTTGAATAAAATACCGAATCACCTTCTTATCTTAGTACTTTCTAATCAGTGCATCAAAATATGAACATAGGCAATACGGTATACAGAGGGAATACGTTCGAAGAAAAGGGCTTTCAATTATTAAAATCAGTTTTTGAAAACGGTGACTTTCCTGTATTACCGCAGTGTTGCACGTTTCGGGCAAAGCCCAAATACAAATCGATTATACTTGATGAATGGATCGAGTTTGACATGAGCATTGAAGTTCGTACAAGACCGGAAGAGAATCCCTTGATGATTTTTTTGGTCGAAATGAAAG
>NZ_JBFTQI010000228.1:0-7786 GCF_056398925.1 Pedobacter sp. 01T416_2 | reverse complement strand
TAGCTACACCGTTACTTATGGCCGAAATGGAACCAGCGGTATTTCGCAGACTAAAACTTTTGACGATGCTGACCAATGTTTAAAAACCGCAGAAAAACTGCTGAGCGAAAAAACAAAGAAAGGTTATTCCGAAACGGGTGAAGTAATTATCAGCCAGGTGCTATCCACACCTAAAAAAAGTGGAGGTAAAGATGTAACCGAAATATTAAATGCTTACGACGCCATTTTGATGGAGAGAAATCTGGCAGCATTATTACCATTTCTGCAACAAAACGCCAAAGGAAATATAGAAGTACTTAAAAGGCATATTAAAGCTAAAAAACGGCACTGGATGACTTATATTGACCTTAGCAATGAACCAGGGTTTAAGTCTGCAAGCCATAGGTGGGGTACAAGAGGGGATGAGAAATTAAGAGATATTATTACACTTACCGCCATCGGCCTACTGAGCAAAACAGATATTATGGCCTGGGATGAAGCTTTCGACATATTGGAAAAAGCGAAAGACCCTCAAATTTTAGCCATTTTGCAATGGGCGCAACCCGATTGGATTAACGATTTTATTCTCGATAAAGTGAAAAAAAGCGAGTGGCGGAATTTTAGTTACCAAACCTTGCGTTTCCTCGAAAGTCATGCTTTAATTAAACCATTGCCCGAACTGTATACGTTGTGTTTAGGCCGCTTTAGGGAGTGGTCGTCTAAAATAAAGACAAGAGATTTTATCAAATATATACTGAACGATGAGTTGGCCTATACACGCGATGTACCCAATTTATACTACTACGAAACCGGGATACAGAACAATTACTTCAGAGATAACGATACCCAGGCATATAACGAATTTTCTATATGGGAGATTATCTACAACGCCCTATTGCAGGATGGGAAACTAGATCGGCAACAGTTTATAGAACAGGCCATTTTAATCCAAACCAAAGATTGGAACAACAACCTTAAATCTTTTTATCGAAAAAGATTAAGCGATTTAAATCCTACTGCTGCAGAGCTTGTGCTTTATCAGGAATACCTTTTTGCTTGTTTGCAATATGCTTTTGCACCAGTTGTAAATGCATCGGTAGCGTTGATCAAACAGATTTATGAAGAGAAAAAGTTTAACACCAACTCTTTTCTCGATTGGCTTGAACCTTTGATGATGAGCAACGATAACAAAACGGCCATTAAGAACATTCTGCCTGTTCTGGAGAAACTGAATAAATCACAACCCAAATTAAACAAAAGGATCACTTCTCTGATTGCTGATACTTATGTGGTGCCCGATCTTAACCTGCAAGAAAGGGCAAGTAAACTGCTCTTAAAAATAGCAGCACCAAAAGATATTGCATTACACGAAAAATTATCAGGTTATTCGGCACTGATGTTGGGAAATGTCCGCGCGGGCTTAAGCAGTTTGCTCGCGGCCGAAGATTTTCTTGTTGCTGATGACGCTTTAGAAAGCTATCATTTTAAACATAAACAGGAAAAGGTGCTAAATGAGCCCATTGTATTGCCGAAGGATTGGAATGATGTGGTATATTTATTCGGCAAATTTATTGCTTCAGAAGAAATAGCCGATGCCGAGATACTACTAAATACCTACATCACCCAACAACATTTATTCCCTGCTGATTATGCCAAACAATTAGCCCCTTACGGACAACAGGTTGAAAAGAAATATTTTGAAAGTGTTCATAAAACTTATATCGCCACATTTCTGCGCGAAAAAATAAAAAATATCGGTTTTGTGTTTACCATAACACAAAATACCTATCATAAAATCAAAACGCTCCTGCTCATCAGGCCTTATTTAGATATCGTGCAAAAAAGAATGGCTGGCAACATCCGCCTACCCATGCTTTCTTTCCCTACACACTATCCATATTGGGTGGCTCCAAAAATACTTTTAGAAAGATTAATTACCTATCATGAAAATGAAGAAGAAATCAATGCACTCGATTTAACTATTGCCATTAGCCGCATGCCACGCGAACAGGTAGAAGAAGCGGTTCCACTTTTAGAAAAGCTTAACGGCGAGCTTAAACAACTCATGGCCTTTTGTTTGGGCACTACAAAAGATATTACGATTAAAAGCGATAGTATATTTAATAAACTGTTGACGAAAATGGGAGGTTCAACAGAGGCCGGCTTAAAAAGCGTGTGGGCAATGGCCGCCAGAATGTACTATCCCGATGAAACCTTTGCCGTATTTAACAATACTTACCTCAAAGATTATCCAATGGCTGTTTCTCCGTTTAAGCCCGAAATAAGGATTAAAGAAAAGTGGAACGAGTATACGAATTATCAGACCAAGAAAATAGAAAGATCAGCATCGTGGTACGAGCTAAGCTTCGATTTACCCCCATTTACTACAGTACATGGTTCTTTCTTGCCAGCTTTAGATTTATATGGCCGAAAAAACAGTTGGGAGTATATGATGAACAGCGAAGGCAATGTTTATTACTGGAACAGCCTGATGCCGCAGCATAATGATGCCCTGAGTTGGTTTATACTGCGTTCATCATGCTTGCATGCCAGCGGGGGTGCGTCAGAACTTAAAGGTTTCCTTCATGTAATCAACAGTACAGGATTCCGTTTTTCAGATGTCTCGATGTTGGTTTTTGCCTGTATGTTTTTTATGGATAAAAAAGAAGTCCGTTTAATGGCTTCAGAAGTATTGATCAACCTGGTCGAAAAACGGATTATCGATCTGGATCTTTTGGCCACAAAGCTTGCTTATTTAGCCTCAAATAAATATGGGGCATTTTTACGTCTGGTAGAAAGTATTGGGGCATTAAAAGATGTTTCTGCCTTGCACAATTCTGCATTTCTACAACTGCTTGAAAACTTGTTAAAACACCTGGTTATTGCAGAAAAGCTTCCTGTAAACTTTAAAAAACTGGTTGAGCATTATATAGATATGCTTTACAAAACCAATAAACAACCTATGCCAGAGGCTATTGCATTTTTCGAAAGATGGAAAGACAATGCTTCCCTTAAGGGTTTAATTAAACAAATTATTACAGCTTAACATGACCGACCTACAATATCACTACAGTGGCGTTTCTGCCTTTACCAAAACTAAAGGAATTAATAGTTTAGTTTTAGCCCACCAAACCGAAATAGAGGCCGTAAACAATATCCCCTGCTTTTTTTGGGGAAGCTTAACCRATCCTTATGTTACCGCTAAATGCTGGAGCACCATTGCTAAAGTAGTTAGATCAAGCTTTGGTCCAATCCCTCCAAGTTTACGAGATCCCATTGTTACTGCCGGTACTGAACGCATCAGGTTTGAAGGTTTTTCTTCATGCAACGGCGTATATGTTAGACTGGACATGAAACCCGAATCTATAGATGGTGAATTTATTGCAAGCGGCACTACCAATGTCGATTTTAACGATCCCATGTTAAATGCCCTGAACAGCATCCAGAAAAACGAAAAAGTAACCCTGGCGGTGGGCCAGCAAGAAGTACAGGTAATTACCAGCAAAACTAAAGTGACAGAAAAAAAGGTAACCTTACCCACCCGTTGGATTAAGGGCTTAACCAGTGTACAGCTTTATCTTGCTGATATGGACCTAAAATTTGAACTGAATAAAATACAAACCATACAACTTTTTCAAAACCTGCCAAAAGGAACAGTTAAAGGCGATTTCTTTATTTCGAAAAGGGCAGGCAAATTTATGTTTTCGACACTGGCAACCGCTGATGCCGTGCGTATAGGGGGCTTACACAGGCTCCGCTTATTAGATGGTATTTTAGCTATTGCCGATAAGGTTTACATTTACGAATCTGCCGATAAACAGACCGTGGCCTTTGTATATGAATTTGGTAAAATGCAATTGCTTATGGCTTTCTCTCCCGATGCATACCGCGGATTTTCAGGTGAAGGAAAGGCACTTGAACAGATGACGGAAAATTTACCGGTTGAATGGGTATACGGACTGAACAGTTTACTCAAAGCAAACGAAAATTTCGACCCTACCTTACTTTCCATCGAGCACGATATCGATTTTGGTACAATGGACCAGCTCACCTCAAGCTTATCATCAATCGGCTTACTCGGTTACGATTTAATGGGCAGAAGCCATTTTTATCGGCAGCTTCCTTTTAAAACGGAACGCATATTAACTTTAAACCCCCGGTTAAAAAATGCAAAAAAACTGATTGATGAGCAGCAGGTTCAGATCCTTAAAAAAGAAAACAGTTATATCGAGGCTGAAGTTAAAGGCACTGGTGTATTACACAAGGTTGTTATCAATAAACAGGGTTACCGCTGTACCTGCGAATGGTTTACTACCTACCAGGGTAAAAGAGGTATTTGTAAGCACATTTTGGCAGTAAAAATGGTTGCCGGATAGATAGCTGATTTTAGCTCTTTTAACCGCAATTTCGTGGAGAAGAGCGCGCAAAGAATACAAAGCAGGCGGTTATTTTTGCGCTATTAACTTCGCCCCTGGTCCTCCGACTTTCGGACTCTTTGCATTTTTTACCACCGAGACCGCAGAGAAAAAGCACGGAGAACATAGAGATGCTTCCGGCGTAGCGCTGGTCTCAATCTTAACTCCTTAATGGTGAAATACCCTGATCTTTTAACCGCAATTTCGCAGAGTCTAGGCACGGAGAACACCAAGCTAGGCGGTTATCTTAATGTTCCTAACCTCTTAATGGTAAAACTATCTTTTGTAAACCAACTCCAGACTTCCAACTCTGGACTGATCAATCGACCAGGCACTTAAATGATCTTATATTTCTTATAAGGTAAAAACTCAAAAACGGCTCAATCTTTGCTTCTACCGAAGCTTAAATTTCATAAGGAAAACCCATTTTAGCTCATGAACAAATTACAAGCACTATCCCAAAAATCAAGATTCGCTATTTTAATCCTCATTACACTTTTTTTCTCCGCATGCTCCGAAACCCCGGAACATTTCTTCGACATTACGATCTTAAACACCAATATGATCAACGATTTTGCYAGCCCTGATCTGGCCCGCCACCTCAACGACGAAACCAAAGAATATCCCGATATCCCATCCAGTAAAAAGAAAGGCAACGAAGCCACCACCAGCCTCAACAACAAAATTTTATACCTCGAGCAATCGCTCGAAAAGGTAAAAAAGCTCTCCACCTCGGGCGATGAAGAAAAAGAAATTAAAGCCCTTTCGCAGCAATTGTACGAACTGGTCATCCCCGTTTATAAAAACGAATACCTGGCTTATGCCAAACTGTGCGACAGTAAAGGCAGCCAAAGTGCCAAAGATGAAATTATTAACAGCATCGACCAGAAATATGGCGCCCGCTTTGAGCAAAATTTTAATGCCTTAATGGAAAAAGGTAAAGCCTACGCCCAAAAAAACAACATCCAGGTAAACTGGGGCCAATAAAACAGGTAATGGTTTAATCCAGGTGTGATGCATTTGGGTTACACCATGAATAGCCGTTAAATACATTTCATAGCCCAATAATAGGTTAAACTTATTGTTGGGCTAATTTCGTTTTAGATAAATGGAGCAAACTATCATTAGTTGTATGTCCATTCTTTTCGTCGCTCACTTTTCTCTTAATTCTACTTACCCCAAAGCCACAGATGCTTATCAAAAAGGCGGCGCAGATAAACCAGACTAAATGCGTTAATATATATCTTGGATAAGAATTATATTTGGTATGCACATATGAACTCATAGGCCTTAATCGCCTTGCTGTATCTACAGGATGTATTCCACTATCAGTATAAAACTCAGGATTATTTCCAATCTTAATATGCCAAACTTTCCCTACCGAATAATTGGTCATCGTATCATGTAAATTAATTCTGCGTTGCCGTTTCAGTGCTTGAAGGTTTAATTTGATTGTAGGAACACCAGCCTTTTGTTCGCCTTCTTTTACTGGTTCATAATGGTCGCCATCCCAATACATGTATTTTTCATCAGGATTAGGCATCCTAATCGTTGTAGACCAATTTTCCCAAATCGTAAAAGCAATACTGCCGATAAAAATTAAGAAAATACATGAAACGACAATATAACGTGTAAGAAATAATTGTTGTGTTAGGAGATTATTCGGCTTGGTTTTACGTTCACCAGCTCCCCGTCCATTATCCTTTCCTCTTACTAAGGTCGAATAATAAATACCACTTGGTCTAGGTTGGAAATCTATTAACCAGGCTAAAAGGTCTGTATTCTCTTCGCTAGTTTTCCCTGTCTCTCCTTTAATGTGGTTGCATAAAGCCTTAAAATCATCTGGCTCTGAATCATTGATAACCTTCCGATAATCATCGCACTTCATCTTATCTACTTCAAAAAACACTGATAGTATATCAGCATCGTTTGGAAGTATATCAGCTTCCTTTGGAATATATCTACTATCATAAACCTTTAAACAAGCTGTTCTTAATCTTGTAGTGGTTTCTTTAGGTAAAATTGTATAAAGCTCCCCACCATCTCTCATCTTTTTATAGGTAGCCAATACTAAGTCTTGATAATCTTCAGGCATTTTTCAAAAAATTTAAGCGTAAAAATAGAAATGGAATTTTTGGAACCCTTACGGTTTTCCGGAATTCTATGGAATTTAAAAAGAATTATTTAGAATCTTCGGAATTATCTGAAAACTAGCGATTTAAAGCTAAGATATTTGTCCTAACATTTAATTCAAGCAACGATTCAAACAATAATCCAAGCAAAGAATCAACTGTTAAAAACGAGTAGAAATCGCGGTAGTTAATAGCCGGTTTGGGAAGCAGTTATTGGCTCCCGCGACAGACACTCAACACTTCCCAAAAATTTCAGAAGGCCTTCTGATTTACAAATCGTAGCAAACCCCGCGAATGGTCGCGGGGAACTACTGAGTTAATCATTTCTAAAATTTTTGAATCATGTTTTTACCATTATTTATTGCTATCCTATTGGGATTAGCTACTCCATCAAATACAAACCATTCTGCATCTTGTGGCGGAACAACAACTGTAAATACTACTGATACGGATCCTGGTGATCCAGGTGACCCAGGAGATACGGACCCAGGTGACGATGGCACTGGAGGTGATACAGGGCAAAACCCTCCAAGGTAACATCTTTTACAAGGAAGATGGCTTATGGCCATCTTCCTTTTTTTGTACTAACCTTTTAAAAATCCCACACCCTTCCAACCTAGCTTTATGATCTATATCACAATGATTTGAAAAAATATTATTGCCGTTACAGAATCTACCTGAGAACAAAAAATTGAATGAATAAAACCTTCTTATTTTTTGTATTTTCGGATAAAAAATAGCCTCTTGAAACTGCTTTTCTCATTTATCCTTCTGTTCTTCCTATTTTCTTGCAAAGAAAAAGAAACTATAGGAAAGAAATTTAATAATCCATACTACGATATAGCAAAAAAGTATCGAGATAGTGGAAAGCCAGATAGTGCCTTTATTCTATTTTATCAGGCAAAAGAATTCGGACTCCAGAATAGAGATAGCTTGAGCGTTGCCAGTAGCTTAATTAATATGGCAATAATACTAACGAACGAAGGTGATTACTTTAGCGGTCAGGAAACCTCACTTCAAGCCAATAAATATCTGAATGAAAATAATCCAAAGCATCACTACTATTTAGGATCTAATTATAACAATTTAGGTATTGCCACATACAATTTAAAAGATTATAATAATTCATTAAAATTATATCATTCAGCCATAAAGTTTTCTGATGATCCCCTAGATACCCGTATGTATTTAAATAACGAGGCAAAAGTGTACCAAGAAATAAAGGATTATCATTCAGCACTAAAAATATATGATCAGATC
>NZ_JBFTQI010000227.1:0-7795 GCF_056398925.1 Pedobacter sp. 01T416_2 | reverse complement strand
GTATAAAATCTGGTAAGAACAATTTAAGTAAAGAGGCTGCAGGGGAAGTCATATAAAGTGAAATAGTAAAATGCAAAGCTATTTGTTTTTACCGTCCTCCACAACTTTTGGTATTGATCCACATTCTGAGAAAATCGGGAAATTTTATATTGGGCATACCGAAGATATTAACAAAAGACTTCTTCGGCATAATAAAGGCCAGGTAACTTCAACCAGAGGTAAAGGTCCGTGGACTATTGTTTACCAAGAATATTTTCCTAGTCGAGCAGAAGCTGTACAGAGAGAACTTGAAATCAAGTCGAAAAGACCAGTAAATATATCGAAAGGCTAGTTGTCGATGGTGGAACTGATGGACACGTCCCGACCTAAAGTCGCGATGCTTCAAAGGCATAAGGGTTCGATGCCCGCTCCGGGTACGAATGGGAACCTTACACATTTTTGAAGAAGGTTGCTCTTTTTGAAGCAACCCTTTCTTTTTTAATTTCAATACGTTATAGTTAATAACGAAGTGTATGCTGAATTGCTTCTGGAGATGAGCGAACTACAACCACAGCATCGGCCAGGCCCGGAGCGCTTGCCTTTAACTTTATCGTTCCAGTGCTTTTGGTACTTTTGATGACCACCAGCGCCCGCCCTTTCCATGCCCTACGTGAGTTGGAAACATAGGGATCTTCATCTTTCAGGTTCGCATTGTCTACTCCAATAACCTTCCCTGGACCCTCAATCTCAAAATTTACCCTGTTTTCAGAATTTGGCTGCAACACACCGTTTTTATCGGTCAGCTCAACAGTTACAAATACCAAGTCTTGTCCATTTGCACTGATTTCACTGCGATCTGCCGTGAGCTTTATCCTCGCCGTGTTTGCCGAGGTTCTGAGTGTGGCTTTTTTCACTTCTTTACTATCCTGAACACCAACAGCAAGCAATTCTCCAGCAGCGTAGGGAACGGTAAAAACAGCCTTAAACTCTTGAACTATGCTGGTTTCCTGCTCTCCTATCAGTTTTTTATTAAGGTATAAACGAACCACAGGATATTTGGAATAAACCTCAACCTGAAGCTGTTTACCCTCATATCCCGGCCATGTCCAGCTTTCCCAGGTTGGCCATACCGACCACAATGTTTCTTTGATTTCCAATGGTTCCGGGGCTGGTTCACGGACGGCCATATAGAGTTTTTCATTATCGTTATACAACATGCTCCGGTAATGGGAAATGGGTTTCCGCCATCCGGTCAGGTCAATATCGCCGCAGTAAGCGCCATGCCATGGAAAAAAAGTATTCTCCCAATGCTCACCGGGTACCTCACCCGAATAATAATAACGGCCTATGCCCGATTCGCCAAGGTAGTCGAGTGCAGTCCAAACAAAGTCTCCGATGATATAGCTATTGTTATTTACAAGTTTCCAATTGGCAAAAGCATCTCTGGGATAGGATTCTGTTTGAACAATGATCCTGGAAGGTACTCTTTGATGATCTGCTATAGCCCTGTGCAACTGATAATTATAACCAGCAACATCATGCTGTACCATTAATGGATCAAATATTTCCCAATCCTTATCCCAGGTAGTCATTGCTGAGGTTACAGGACGGGTAGAATCAATTTCATGAACAGCATCTACCAACATTTTTGCGGTATGTACCGCCTGTGGTTCCTTCCGTTCTATGATCTCATTCCCTATGCTCCACATGATAATCGAGGGATGATTCCTATCCCTAAGCACCATTGCATTTATGTCTTTTTTCCACCAATCATCAAAAAACATGGCATAGTCATATTTATTCTTGGCGGTTTTCCAACCATCAAATGCTTCATCGATAACCAGCATCCCTAAGCGGTCGCATGCATCCAAAAAAGCTTCAGAAGGGGGATTATGAGCAGTTCTTATGGCATTAAACCCTGCTGCTTTCAACAGTTCAACCCGCCGTTGCTCGGCCCGGTCAAAGGCAGCGGCGCCTAAACAACCGTTATCATGGTGTACACAGCCGCCATTGAGTTTAAGTGTCTGTCCATTCAGCTGAAAACCATTCTCTGTCGTAAATCTTAATGAACGGATCCCAAAATCTGTCCGGTTGCCATCAATCACCTTTTTATTGGAGATAATATTAATTTGAGCCCGGTATAGGTTAGGTTTTTTGGGCGACCATAAAAGTGGTTTTTCTACCTGTATATCCTGTATTACCTCCTTTTCACTATGCGCTTCTAACCTGACCTGGGTTTGTATTGAACCTGACTTTTTCAGCCCTGGATCAAGAAGATTGGTCTGAACCGTAACCGTTTTGGGTAGTGCGGTTTCGTTCTTAACCCTTGTTTTAATCTTTACAATGGCTTTTTTTTCGGCAACTTCAGGCGTAGAAATTCCTACCCCCCAATTGGGAATATGAACCTGCCCTGTTACCACCAGGCACACATGACGGTAGATGCCGGAGCCGCTATACCAACGGCTGTTTTTCTGTTTTGAATTATCTACCCTAACCGCAATTACATTTTGTTTCCCAAAATTAAGATATGGACTAAGATCGTAGGTAAATGCAGAATATCCATAAGGATAGGTGCCTAATGATTTTCCATTGATAAAAACTTCTGAATTCATGTAAACTCCCTCAAAGTTTATGGAAATAAGCTTCCCCTTCCAATCAGACGGCACCATAAATTTCTTTCTATACCAGCCTGCTCCCGATGGAAAAAAACCTCCGTCTCCACCAGTTGGATTTTTCGGACTAATCTTCCCTTCAATGCTCCAATCATGTGGCAGATCGAGCGTTCTCCAATGCTGATCATCAAATTCAAAACTGCTTCCGCCCTTAACATCTCCCAGATTAAATTTCCAATCATGATCAAAGAGCTGTTTACGCTGTACCTCCTCTTGCGCATTTAAAGCCAAAGGGCCAACTGCTATGAATAATATTAAAAGGATCAAAGATTTGAAAAAAGACATGGCCTATATATTTGGTGTTATCAAATATAAAAAACAAACGTTAAAATAACGATTATTATTTAACCACAGTATGACGATATCAGTGATGTAGGAAAAGAAAATGTGACATTTCGATCTAAGTCATCATCAGCACATCTTTTCCTTTGCAACAGCAAAACTTATTTGCGATATACAGATTTGATATGTCTTATTGTTTTTTGGCGAGTTGATTCTGAACTTCCTTCAGCACAGCACCGTCATAATATCCCGACCATTTGGATACAATTTTTCCTTTGGGATCAATAAGTACAAATGTTGGATAGCCCGTAATACCATACTTGATGGTCGTTTCCCCATAAAATCCTTTCCCATCCCAAAGACTTAGCCATTGCGGCTGGTCTCTATTTACACCCTTTAACCAGGTTTCTTTACCGGTGTCACCTGAAAATGAAACTATGGCCAGTTCCTGACGGTATGCCTGTGAGATTTTCTTTAATTCGGGAACCGATTCTACACAAGGGCCACAGTAGGTGGATGAAAAATCCAGCAATACATATTTGCCTTTTATTTCCGATAAAGCATGGCGCTTTCCATCCCTATCAAAACCGTTGAAATCAGCATAAACATCCCCTACTTCAAGAGCATCGCCCACGGTCAAAAAAGTTTTGATGCGCTTTGCATAAGAAGTGTTTTTGAACGTTGAATTCAGTGCGTTATAAAATTTACTGATGGTGTCTTTTGAAAAATCTCTTTTAAGGTAGAACAAGGCGTCGAGTGCTTCATAACTGTTCAGGTTCTGTTTCACAAAATCCATCCTAGTGAGCATATCCAAACTGTCCAGCCTAGCGATAACCTTCCATATTGCCTTACCTTTTGATTTCGCACTATCCCCAGTCAAGGCCTGGTATTCTTCTACCAATCTGCTCCGCTTCTTATAACCTTCTTTAGTCAGGTCGATCATTTTGTTGTGCATGTCCTGAGTTTTTGAACCCGTTATTTGCAGATCAAAAGGAAAATCCTTGATATCTCCTTTTACATTGATCCTTTCATTTCCCATCAACAATGTGAAGTAATAAAACTTTTGTCCGGCATTTGTGGTAACCCATAAAGATTGGGGTTCTGCCCTGAGTTTTCCTTTAAAACTTAAAAAATTGTTTTTGATTATTGCGCTATCAATATTAGTATCAAGGGTGACATCGTTTAAATAAAATTTTGTACCATCTTCAAAACCAGTAATTTGAGCATTGATCACATATTGTTGCCCAAAGGATTTAGTATTAATGAATATCCCGAGAAGCAAGAGCAGAAAAGCGTTTTTCATATATCCCCAAAGTAAGATTTTTCTTGGCAAAATACAATTTGCAAACAGATGAATTTCTTCAACAACCTGTCTGTTGCTAGATTACCCGACACCCTTAAGCGATGTGCATTTTTTGATTTGTTCACCGGTTAGAAAAAAAGGAACTAAATGAACTGGTTTGGCCAACAACACCCTTTCAATCTTTCCAATGAACGAACGATAAGAAGGAAAACAACAAAAAAATGCCGCTTGAGAGCGGCATTTTTTCAATATAGATCCAAAACAGGTAAAAATTTCCCGAAGGTTTGTTCTGGGAAAAAACTTACTGATAACCTGGGTTCTGTTTAAATTCGTCCTTATTGGTTACCGCATCTACCTGTGTTCTTGGGATGGGGCGTACCAGATGAAAATTCTGTATTCCCCCGGCGGCATTTGGATTGTCAGCCTTAACCCTATCAATGAGTTTACCTGTTCGTTTGAGGTCGAACCAGCGTAGCTGTTCACCGGCAAATTCTCTTGCCCTTTCATCAAGGATCAGGTCTAAGGTTACCTGGCTACCCGTAAGCTGCATTTCGGCAACTTTACCTGCCTTAGCTGCCCTGGTACGCACAACATTTAAATAGGTTGCAGCCTGATCGGGGTTTCCCAGATTGAATTCTGCTTCGGCGGCAATAAGATAAAGCTCAGCAAAGCGGATTACATAACTGTCCCGTGCACTTTGTGCCTCATTTGCACTCGTTCTGGTGGGATCATCAAACTTATTTAACGATACATAATGTAACTGATCTTTCACCGTTCCGTTTGCATTATACACCGCATTCCGGTCGTATATCTTATAAAGTTTGCCTGCTGGTGCATACACCTTTTTTGTTGCAAATATAGCGGTATCTCCTATAGCCATGCCAGCAGGCCTCGAAGTACCGTTTGCAAACCATGCTGTTTTAAATGAACCTTCATACCGCGCATCGTTATCAGAATAAAGATCCAGGAGGAACCTTGTAGGCATATACCTGTTAAACGGCCGGCCGTTGGCAATATCCCTGATCATACCTGGCTGGTCGTCGTATTTCATGGCGAAAAGCATATGACCATTATTGCTCCCCCTACTGTGCCCAAGCGGATTTAATATCGGATCGGAAAGGTCGTTCAGGGAAAGATTTACAGCATAGTTTACCGCATATACCACTTCCTTGTTTTTAAGGTTCGACATTTTCCATAAATCTGCATAATTAGGCAGCAAGGTAAAACCATACCCACCATTAATTACAGCAAGTGCCATGGCCTTTGCTTCAGTGTATTTTTTCTGGGTAAGGTACATCCTTGCCAAAAATGCCTGGGCCGCAGGTTTTGTAACCCTTCCATAATCGGTGGTTGTAACTGGAAGCCGTTCGACAGCAAAAAGCAGGTCATCAATAATCTGTTTGTTAAATGTTTCAACAGGCGTCTTATTTGCTGTGGTAATTACGCCCTGGGTTTCTGCAAGCGAAAAATGTACTCCACCCCAGGTCTCCACAATATGCCAATAATAAAATGCCCTTAAAAACCTGAGTTCCGCCTCCCTTATTGGACGTGCAGTAGCGGACAGACCAGCGCCGGAAATTCTGTTGACCCCTGTATTACAAAGATTCACAGCAGCATAAAGCTGTTGCCATTCTGTGGTAATAGCGCCATTTGTTCCCTGAAGGTTAATGTACTGGGTAAGGTCGGTTGCCACATCACCGGCACCGCTCATCCAAAGATCTGTTCCCATTTCTGAAAGGCCAAACCCTTCTTCCTTTCCATACCACCAGCGCTGGTAGGAATAGGCCGCGTTTACCAATGTTTCGAATCCTTCCGGGGTGGTAAAAACGCTTTCGGCAGTAATTCCCGAAGGGTTATATTCTTTTAACGATTTCTGGCAGGATGCAGTAAATGTGAGTACACTTAACAACAGCAATCCTTTAAATATATATTGTTTCATCATGTTTTCCTTTAATTTTCTAAAAAGTTGCATTCAGTCCGAAGGTATATAGTTTGGTCATCGGTGCATTTTCCGATCCTCCCCTTTCAGGGTCATACTCCTTTAAAAATGCCGAGCGGGTGTAGGTGAATGGGTTTCTTGCCGTAGCATATAAACGCAGGCTTTTAACAAAACTCTTCTGGATAACTTCTTTTGGAACGGTATAACCCAGGGTGATGTTGCGCAGCCTTACATAAGACCCATCTACATAACCAAGGGATGAGGAATAAAGCGTTGAGGCCAGGGAAATATTTTTATTGGGACGCGGATAATCATTGCTCGGGTTTTCTGGGGTCCAGTAGTTGATAACAGTTGTACTATTGGCAACGCCCTGCGGATCATACCTTCTTAAAAAATCTGGATAAATGGTCTGTCCAATTCTGGCAAAAATATATACATTAAGGTCCCATGATTTATAACTAAAGGTATTTTCAAGCCCTCCGCTCCATTTTGGCCTGTTGGTGCCAATAATCTTTCTATCATTGGTTGCATCTATTTTCCCATCGTTATTGAGATCGGCCACACGTATATCGCCCGGCTTCTGCCCATATTTTGCAGCTTCTGTTTCTTCTCCAGTTTGCCAGATCCCGATTTTCTGATAATCGTAAAAGGCCTGTACAGGTGAGCCTACAAACCAGGAGTTGAGCACATCCGATTGTGCCCCGCCAGCAAGCTCAGTTATTTTTTCTACATTTCTGCTAAAGGTGAGGTTGGTAGACCATTTGAAATCCCTGCCCTCCAGGTTTTTCGAAGAAATAAAAATCTCAATCCCCTTGTTTCTTGTTTTGGCAATATTCTGGGTTACTGTGGTTACACCATCGGTTGGAGGCAAACTTCTGTTAAGAAGCAGGTCGTAAGTTTTAGAATCATAATAGTCGAAAGTTGCCGTAATCCTGTTTTTGAACAATCCAATCTCCAGCCCGAAATCACTTGTTTTGGTCTTTTCCCAGGTTAGATCAACATTTCCGATCCTTGGAGAATAGGTATAGGCCGGAACAGATGTTTCATCGTAGCCGAAAGCTATCCTCGAAAGGCTGCTCTGGGTAGAATATGCGCCAATATTATCACTTCCCGCAATACCATAACTGTATTTAACTTTCAGATCGCTGATTACCTTACTATCCTTCAGAAACTTCTCATCACTGATTCTCCACGCAACAGCAGCCGAAGGGAAGAATGCCCATTGATTGGCCTCTGCAAGTTTAGAAGAGCCATCAGTTCGTCCGGTGGCAGTTAATAGATATTTCCCTTTATAGGCATAATTAATCCTTCCGGCATAGGAAATCAGGTTGCTCATGTTATAGGCAGTAGTAACAGCCTGGTTCTGGGTATTGCCCAATGCATAAAAAAGCTGCGATTTGAGCAATTGGTTCTCTCCCGATGCAGCGATATTGTCAGACCGGTTAAAAAGCATACTATTGATCCCTGTAAGGGTAAACGAGTGATCTTTTATTTCTTTGTTATAGGTTACAAAATTTTCAATATTGATTAAATGGCTGTTCGAAGCCGAATATGCGGCCTTTGGAACTGAACCATTCCTGTCAATCGAATACAACTGAACCATTCCTGTCAATCGAATAC
>NZ_JBFTQI010000226.1:0-7801 GCF_056398925.1 Pedobacter sp. 01T416_2 | reverse complement strand
ACCTAAACTTAACCCCATCATACCGTGGCCCGTAGCGATAATTAGATTTTCTCTTTTTTCGCTTCTGCCAATGTAAGGCAAACCATCAGGTGATGACGGACGGAAACCATACCAGATATCTTTTTCTGCCGGAAGTGCGGGGTTTAAATCTGGAAAATATACTGGAACCGATTCTACAATCCCTTTAACCCTTTGCATATTAATGCGGGTATTAATTTTATCTAACTCCATTGTGCCGCCGTACCTAATCTGCCCGTTCATTGGTGTTATGGCCACCCTGGCTTCACATAACAATGCCGGAATAGTTAGCCGTTGCTGAGGTTCCGGTTCCATAAAAGAATAACCTTTACCTGGCATTAAAGATATTTTAACATCGGCCATTTTAGCCACAGCAGGCGACCATGAACCAGTTGCCAAAACGTACTGATCGGCTTCCCAGGCAGTATTGCCTGTAAAAACCTTCATAATGCGATTGCCTGCCGTTTCAATTTTATCAACCTCTCTGCCACGTTCTATCTTAACACCATTGTTTAGTAAATATTGAAGCAAAGCATTCATCAACTTTGTTGGGTAAAGATGTGCATCGCAACGATAATGTACTGCGCCTAAAACATCTAATTTTAAATCGGGTTGTAATGCGCGGCATTCTTCGGCTGTTAATACAGCCATATCCAAACCCAGTTCAATTGCCCTTGCAGCTAAATGCGCTTCTTCTTCTCCTGCTTTTTCTGTTTTATAAAATGCCAGAATGCCGTTGTTGGTTAATTCGAAATCGAAATCAGGCTCTTTTGCCAAGCCTTCATATAGTTTTTTGCTCAGTAACGATAAATCGCGTAAAGGTGCTGCCGATTGGCTTACGTGTTTTGCCGTGGCATGCTTCATAAATTTCAAACCCCAGTTAATGAGGTTCCCATTTAAAGATGGGCGAACATAAAAAGGGCTTTTGCTGTCAAACATCCATCGGATACCCTGTTTTATCATGCCCGGTGCAGCCAAGGGTACAAAATGGCTTGGTACAATCATCCCGGCATTACCAAAAGAGCAGTTGTCGGTAATATCTCCTTTATCTAAAACTGTAACTTCGTAGCCTTTTTTCTGCAGATAATACGCTGAAGTTAAACCTACTATTCCACCACCTATAATTAATACTTTCGACATTCTTTTAATTTATACTGCTGATATTCTTTTAAAAACTCACTAAATCACCTGAAATCCATATGCATATGGATCATCTTCGGCATCTATTTTAATGGTATTGTAACCATAAACTTTTGCCCAGCCCTCTACACTTGGTATAATAGCTTTAATTCCGTTTAAGTCTACAACTTCTTCTACTCTTCCGATAAATTTGCTGCCGATAAAACTTTCGTGGATAAAATCTTCTCCTTGTTTTAATTTTCCTTTAGCAAACCATTGTGCTAAACGGGCTGAGGTGCCTGTTCCACATGGCGACCGATCGATGGCTTTATCGCCATAAAAAACTGCATTCCTGGCGGTTGATGTAGGGTCGATTGTTTTACCGGTCCACAACACATGGCTACAGCCATTTATCGTCGGGTCTAAAGGATGTACAAAAGTATATTGTTCGTTGATGCGTTTTCTGATGGTCTGGCTCCAGGTAATCAGTTGTGAAGCGGTGTAGTTTTCCAGTCCCGGAAAATTTTCCTGTGGGTCTACAATGGCATAAAAGTTACCCCCATAAGCTACATCAAAAGTAAGTGTACCTAAATCCGGGCATTCTACTTCTAAATTTTCTGCCGCCAAGTAAGAAGCTACGTTTTTCAGCTTAACCGATTTAACCTTTTTACCTTCTTGCTTATATTCAATTAAGACTAATCCGGCCGGGGCCTCCATTCTGATCACACCTGGTATTTTGGGCTGAATCAATCCTTCCTCTATGGCAATAGTAATGGTACCGATAGTACCATGGCCGCACATTGGAAGGCAGCCACTGGTTTCGATAAAAAGCACAGCTACATCATTGGCTGGATCGTGAGGCGGATAAAGAATACTGCCCGACATCATATCATGGCCGCGTGGTTCGAACATTAAACCTGTTCTGATCCAATCGAATTCTTTCAAAAAATGCTGACGCTTTTCGCTCATATTTGAGCCAATAAGCTGAGGGCCGCCGCCTGCAACTAACCTAACCGGATTTCCGCAAGTATGTGCATCTACACAAAAAAAAGTTTTACTCATGAGATTTCGTTAATATCTGGTTAACCGTTCTGAAAATACCTAAAGGATTTCCGTCTTTCAATTCATCAGGCAACAATTCCTGTTCCCAATCCTGATAGGCCAATGGCCTTGCAAAACGGTTGATTGCTGTTGAACCAACTGAAGTAAAACGACTATCGTTGGTAGCAGGAAACGGTCCACCATGTTGCATAGCTGCACAAACTTCTACGCCTGTAGGCACACCATTTAAAATAATCCTTCCGGTTTTATCAGTCAGCTTATTTACCAAAGTTTGATAGTGCTGAAGCTCCTGTTTTTCGGCCATTAGGGTTACGGTAAGTTGTCCTTCCAGAACATCAATGGCTTTTTCAAGTTCAGCAATATCCTGAGCAACAACCAACAACGAATATGGGCCAAAAATTTCTTCACGAAGTTTTGGATTTTTGATAAAATCAGCAGCACTTACCTGAGCAACTTTCGCCTCCGATTGATTTTGAAGTTCACTATTTTTTACTGTTGATGCCGATAAAAGCGCAACGCCACCTTCATTTACTACCTCAGCTGAAAGTTTACCATAATTATTGGCAATACCCTCGGTAAGCATAGTTGCAGATGGAATAGTTGAAATTGCCTCTTTTAAAACGGCTTTAAAATTTTCGAGTGCCGGCGATTGAACCGCTAACAATAGACCCGGGTTGGTACAAAACTGACCAGCGCCCAAAGTAATTGATGCAGCATATTTTTTACCCAGTTCTTCTGCCTGGTTTTCTATTGCCTTGGGAAGAAAAATTACCGGATTAATGCTTCCCATTTCGGCAAAAACCGGAATAGGTTGTTCGCGCTGTTGAGCAAGATTAATCAAGGCCATTCCTCCTTTAAACGAACCTGTAAACGTTACTGCTTTAGTTAATGGGTGCTGAACCAAGCTTGCTCCAATGTTATAACCATCATCATACAACAAAGAGAAAACACCTTTAGGCATTCCCGTTTTTTCGGCAGCTTTGATAATGGCACCGCCTACCATCGCACTGGTTCCGTAATGTGCGGGATGTGCTTTAACTACTACTGGGCAACCAGAAGCTAGTGCTGATGCTGTATCGCCGCCTGCAACTGAAAAAGCAAGTGGAAAATTACTTGCACCAAAAATCACTACCGGCCCGATTGGGATCAGCATTCGTCTAATATCAGGCCGTGGCAAAGGCTGTCTTTCAGGCAGTGCAGTATCGATAATTGCATCAACCCAAGAGCCTTCGGCAACCAGATTGGCAAATAACCTTAACTGGCCTGTTGTTCTGCCCAGTTCGCCCTGTAAACGACCTAAAGGCAAACCGCTTTCTGCCGAAGCCCTGTCTACCAACTCTCCGCCAAGATTAGCGATTTCATCGGCAATAGCATTTAAAAAAGCGGCTTTAAGATCTTTATTTAGGCTTCTATAGCTTTGGAAAGCCGATGTTGCTGATGTTAAGGCATCATTAACAAGGCTATCGTTCGCTTTAAAAAATTCACCGTCAAGCGTTAATCCCGTTGCGGGATTAATAGCTTTAAGGCTTCTTTCATTAACTTCTACATAGGTGCTTGCTACAATATTTTTTCCGTTCATATTTGGTTTTTAAACTATTTTCCCCAGCTACCTGCAGGTAGTTCCGGACGAACAGCTAATGCATCGTTAATAATTTTCAATACTTTTTCTCTCTCTGCGCCACTTATTGGTAAACGGGGTGCACGAACTGCTTCTGTTCCTAATCCGGTTGCTACCTCAGCTAATTTAATGTACTGTACCAATTTTGCATGAATATCCAGCTCAAGTACAGGCAAAAACCAGCGGTAAATGGTTAGCGCCTCAGCAATGCGGTTTTCTTTAATCAGTCTGAAAATGGCAACTGTTTCTCTCGGGAAAGCATCTACTAAACCTGCAACCCATCCGTGAGCCCCCATCACAATACTTTCCATCGCCAGTGGATCTACCCCTGTAAATATTTTGAAACGGTCGCCAAAGCGGTTGATCAATCGGGTTACGTTCGATACATCTCTTGTTGATTCTTTGATCGCCTGAATGTTATCATATTTTGTCAAAACCTCGAACATATCTAAGGTTACTTCGATTTTATAATCAACAGGATTGTTATAAATCATGATCGGCAGGCTTGTGCTTTCTGCAATGGCACCAAAAAAGGCCAAAGTTTCATCTGGAGCAGCATTATAACGCATTGGCGGCAACAACATTAAACCCTGTGCACCAAGCGATTCTGCTTTTTTAGCTACTTCGATTGCTTTTTTTGTAGTCGACTCTGCAATGTTCAATAAAACCGGCACTCGGCCATTTACAACAGTTAAGGTATGCGATAACAGACCGAACTTTTCTTCATCGGTTAATACACTGGCTTCGCCAAGCGATCCGCCTAAGATAATCCCTTCAGCACCTGCTTCTAACTGCGCTTCGATATTTAAATCGAAAGCCGGAAAATCTAACTCATCATTTGCCGTAAATTTTGTTGTTACAGCAGGGAAAACCCCAGTCCATTTGATACTCATTGTAATGTTATGTTTTTAATAATTATGATTCAAAAAATTAATCTAGCCCGTTTTAACCCAAAAGCCGGGTAATTGGCAAATCATCATTTAATTAAATATCGGTAATAAATCCGTTAAACGACATTCAAAGTTAGGTGATTGCTAAACAGTAATATTATTGGATTTTAACCGATATTGGTTATAAATGCGCCATTTGAATCAGACACAATTGATTTGGAAAAGCTGAGGCTCTTGTAGGAGAAATGAGATATAACAAAAAAAGGTATCCTCACGAAAAAGAATAGCTTAATAAAATCTGTCGGATGGTAACATCCAACAGCACTGTAATAAAAGCAATTTCTCCTTAGATTATGTCATGTTGAGCCTGTCGAAACACCTTAAGAGGTATTTAAACAAGTCCTTCGACAAGCTCTTGATGACAAATCTATAATTATGATACAGCCTCTTTAATACCCTACTACGCAACCTATTTGATCAATTATTTTGTGTTTTTCACCTCTAGGTAGTACATAAATTCGATACCCGATTTTGTAAAAAGCGCATCCTGACCTTTAGCCAACGCAACCTGTTGCCAGTTTTGCGATGGGATAATTTTAAGCGCTTTAATGCCTTCTTTTTTCAGGCTTAAAGGCAGATTGAACCCTTTAACACAATTGCTGTATCGGTAAAAAGCTTTGCCACCTTTGAGGTAATATTCGAATGTAGGAACTTGCACCGTACGCAGGTACTGATCAAAAACTTTTGAAAAATTGTAACCCGCTTTTTTTGAAACATAATTTTCGATCTGAGTGGTGGTTACCGTTTTATGATAAAAGGTTTGGTTGAGCCCACGCAATATGGATCTAAAAAGTTCGTCGTTATTTAAACTATGCCTTATGGCGTGTAACATGTTCCCTCCCTTTGGATACATATCGCCACTGCCCTGTGCATTTACGCCATAAGGGGGAATAATAGGGCTATCATTCCGGATGCCTTTTCTGATCCCAAAATTGTATTCATTCCCAGCTTTATTGCCAAAAATGTAATCTACAAAAAGTGTTTCACTATAGTTGGTAAAACCTTCGTGCACCCACATATCGGCCAGATCATTAGTGGTAATGTTATTGCCGAACCATTCGTGCCCGCTTTCGTGGATAATGATGAAATCCCACTTTAAGCCCCAACCATCGCCCGACATGTCTCTACCTCTATAGCCAAACTTATAACCATTGCCATAAGATACTGCCGATTGATGCTCCATTCCTGTATGCGAAGCATCGATAAGTTGATAACCATCTTCATAAAAAGGATATGGCCCAAACCAATGCTCCAGACTTTTCATCATTTTATGCACCTGGTCGGGCATATAAGTTTTCGCTTTTGGATAATTGTAATCGAGTACCCAATAATTCACATCTAATGCACCTTTTTCACCAGCATATTTCTCCTTAAAATTTACATATTTGCCTATGTAAGGAATGATGCAATAATTACTGATCGGATTTTTAACATTGTACTGGTAAGTCACGGTACCATCGTGATTATCCTTCTTGAATACCAGGCGCCCATTCCCTACCGCTACCAATGTATCGGGAACAGTCATCGTTAAAGAAGCGCCCAGATTAGGCTCGTCGCTTTGATGATCTTTATTCGGATACCATACTGAAGCGCCTAGGCCCTGACAGGCCACCGTCATCCATGGGCGCGAAAGCGAATCGGTGGTGAAGATAAAACCACCATCCCAGGGCGCTCTTTTAGCCTGATGAACCTTTCCATGGTAAAAAATATGAACATTATTCAGTGCAGATAACTTTTGCGCTGGGACATGCACATACCAAACACTGCCAACATGTTCGAATTTCACCTTCGAACTTCCGTTGTATAAAACACTATCAATAATTAATGGCTCCTGCAAATCGATCTGCATGCGCATATTACCACTATTATGCTGCACTACTTTGTATACGATTTTATTCGAGCCCGCTATACTTTTATCATTATAATCGGGTTTAACAGAAAGTTCGTAACGCTGCACATCCCACCAGGTACGTTCGGCATTTAAGCTTCCCCTTAAGGTATCGGCCAAAGTGTAAACCTTTTTTGGGCTTTGCGCAAAAAGCATGGTACTAAACGTTAAGAAAAGTACGGTTAGGGAGGTTAGTTTTTTCATATGTTTTTGCTGGTTATTATGTTGAATAGGTTATTATTAATTTGAAAAGCAATTGCAGTACTTATCGGTTAGCTCAATCCTGTTATCCCTCCTGCTCCGATGAAACCTGTGAAACAAGCAAGCACACAATAAAAGATAAAATATACCGTGCTTAAATCGGGAGCATCCGTTCTATCAGGTTTATTTAACCCTGGTTCTGTGCKTCTGTYCAAGGTCTCCACCCTTTAAAAAAACCGAAAAGCCCTGCGCTCCAAAAAAAAGCAGTTATTCCAAATAACCGCCCTAGCTAATAAGCTTCACTTCTAATCGATTCGATTTCATCTGTGGTTAAGGCCAAATGTTTACCCAACATCCTGCTTCCGCTTTCGGTAACCAGAAAATCGTCTTCAACCCTAATGCCACTAAAGTTTCTGAACTGTTCCAATTTATCGTAGTTAATAAATTCGGCAAACTGGTTGGTGGCTTTCCAACGGTCTATTAATTCGGGAATAATATAAACACCTGGCTCTACCGTTAACACATAACCTGCTTCGAGTGCTTTACCCAACCTTAACGATTTCAATCCAAACTGGGCAGTGTTTTTAGTCAGTTCATCGGTATAACCTACATATTGCTCACCTAAATCTTCCATATCGTGCACATCTAAACCCATCATATGGCCTGTTCCGCATTGAAAAAACATGGCATGCGCACCGGCTTGCACCGCATTGTCTATATTACCCTTCATCAGGCCAATATCTTTTAAACCCTGTGCCAGCATTTTACACGAGGCCAAATGCACATCTAAGTATCTTACACCCGGCGCCAACATGTTTTTGCCATGCGTGTAAGCATTCAATACAATATCATACACATCTTTTTGCTCGGCACTAAACTTTTTGCCTACCGGAAAAGTACGTGTAAGATCGCCTGCATAACCTAAAGCTGTTTCTACACCAGAGT
>NZ_JBFTQI010000225.1:0-7812 GCF_056398925.1 Pedobacter sp. 01T416_2 | reverse complement strand
GTATTATTCTCGATCAGGGTAGCTTTTAACAAACAGGCCATTAACAAAACACTTTCTTTTGCCCTGTTAATTATCTGGTTGGCCGGTGTAGCTATAACAGGTTATCAAGCAGCTAAAATATCATCAGAATTTAAGCAACATGCGGAGTTAACACAAACAACCGACCTGAAAGCTTATCCGGTGTATACCATCAATATTGATAAAAGTAAATATTTCAGTAAAGAAGATAGCGCGGCTTACCACATTGATGCGAACAATCGCCACCAGATTGTAGTTGACGATTTTGAAGACGGACCTTTTGTTTCGCCGAACCGTATCCGCATTGATATTAACAAAAGTGAAACCGGTGTTACCCGTTTAACACAGAAATACGAATCGCAGGGTAAAACTTTTCAAAGTGCCTTACAAAATGCACAGAACATTAGCTACAATTATGTAGTGAAAGATGCTGAACTGATTTTTAGTCCGCGGTTTCAATTGAGAAAAGGAACCATTTGGAGAAACCAGGAAGTAAGGTTAAATCTTGAAATTCCAGTGGGTACAAAATTAATTTTAAAGCAGGATGCTTACCGCTATGTTAATAATTACTGGACCTGGGAATGTAACGACAGCGAAAACGACCACAACGATTCTAGTGTATGGATTATGACGGATGATGGTTTGAAATGCGTTGCAAAATTAAAAGAAGAGGCGTTAAAAAAGGAAAAGTTAGAGCAAGAGCTACGTGATTTAGACCATTTGCACCAAGATAGGCCTAATGATACCCTTTATCAGGACTCTGTATCAAACCGGATTAAGGAAGTTAAGGAAGAATTGGGTATAGCGCCTGAATAATACGATCCGATAAACATCATAAAAGTACCTATAAGAAAAAACCATGAAAACATTATTTACGCTAGTTGCATGCTTTATGGCATATGGGGCTTCTTTTGCCCAAAAATTAAATAAACTTACAGGGAAAATTGTTGATGAAAAGACTGTTCCGGTATCGTTTGCGATTGTTAGGGTGCTGAATTATCCTGATACCACTGTGGTTAAAAGCGTATCGACCAATATCGAAGGAGCGTTTGCAATTGATCAGTTGAAAAGCGGCGAGTATGTATTGTCGATTTCTATAGTGGGTTTTAAAAGTAAAAAAACTAACCGTTTTTCGCTTAACGAAGACATGAAATTACCTGCTATCACGATCGAAAGTTTAAGCAAACAATTAAAAGACGTGAGCGTTCAGGGCAAAAAACCTTTTATTGAACATCAGATCGATAAAATGGTGCTGAATGTAGAGAACAGCATTATTGCAACAGGTGGTACGGCGCTCGAAATTTTAGAGAAAGCGCCGGGCGTACAGTTAGACAGGCAAAATGACCAAATTTTATTAAACAATAAATCAGGTGTAATGGTGATGATTGATGGGAAGAACAACTTTTTATCGAGTGCCGATTTAACGGTTTATCTAAATGGCTTAAGCAGCAGCCAGATTGCTACCATCGAAATTATTACTAACCCATCGGCTAAATATGATGCTGCCGGCAACGCGGGTATCATCAACATTAAACTTAAAAAGAACAAAGCATTTGGCACCAACGGAAGTGTCTCTTCAACCTATCGCAATGCAATAAGGGCTAACTTACCCACCAACATTTACGGATCGGAGCTTAACTTCAATTTAAATCACCGTGTAGAAAAGTGGAATTTTTTCACCAATGCAAATGCTTCAAAAAATAATAATTTTTCGAATTTATTTTTAGAGCGGAGCACCAATGCCAATGGTTTACAGAGTATGTTTAACCAGAATTTTCAAAAAATATATACAGGATCGCGGTTGGCCGCAAAACTAGGTGCAGATTATTACGCAGGTGAAAAAACAACCATTGGTATTATGCTTGATGGCAGTACGAATACACGTAAATTGGATAATTTCTCTCAAACCTTTATAAACGAGATTAAGGATGGAGTTGCCAGCAATAATTCGTTAATCCAATATTCTGATGCGAATACCCCAAACAAAAATTATAGCGCAAATTTTAATATCAGGCATGATTTTAAAAAAGAGGGCGCAAGTTTAAACTTTGATGCCGATTACTCAGGCTTTGATTACTCGGGTCTGGAAAATTTTAACACTAACTTTTACGATGAAAAAGGGACTGTTTACAACAATACGATCATTAAAAACGATAGTAAAACAGCCATTGATATTTATGCTGCAAAAACAGATTTTACCTGGCCGCTATCAAAAACTACAAAATTGGAAACCGGTTTAAAAAGCGCTTATGTAAAAACCAATAATGATTTTTTATCGTTGGCATTGGTAAATAATGAATGGCAAAATGTTGTAGGGCAAAGCAATAATTTTATTTACAAAGAAAACGTAAATGCAGCTTATGCAAACTTATCAAAAGATCTGGGTAAGTGGCAATTTCAGGCTGGTTTACGGGCAGAGTTTACCCAATCTACCGGAACATCTGTAACCAATAATACATCGGTAAAACAACATTATTTATCATTATTTCCAACGGTTTTTGTTAATCAGAAAATTTCTGAAAGTAGTAATCTACGTTACACCTATGGCCGACGGATAGATCGACCAAATTACCAGCAGTTAAATCCATTTAATTTTTACATGGATCCTTATACCATAGCACAGGGAAACCCATACTTAAAACCCCAGTTTACCAATAATTTTGAGGTGAGTTACAATTATAAAAGCGGATTATTTTTTTCATTGAGTTATGCTAAAACAAAAGATTTAATTTTAGATAGTAAAACCGCACAAAACGATAGCACCAGAATAGTTACTGTAGGCCAAGGGAATATTGGCAGCGGGGAATACTACTCGGCCGGGTTATCTGTTCCGGTAACCATTGCCAAATGGTGGAATTTGCAAAACAATTTTAGGGTTTCTTATAATAAATTTAATGACGATAATTTAGAGGGCGCCCCCTTTGTTTTAAGTAAAGTCTTCTACAATTTTAATACTGTAAATTCAATTATTTTGGGCGATAACTGGGCATTTGAAACCAATTTCTGGTTAAACTCACCAAAAGTTAGGGGTTTAGAACGGACCACTATTTATCAGTATGCTTTAAATATAGGTGTGCAGAAAAGTTTCCTGAACAAAGCTTTAAAACTTAAGTTAAATGTTGATGATATTTTTCAAACCAACTACTGGAAAGGAACGCTTGATTATCAAAATGTAAATTTAAGGGTGCAGAATAATTACATCAGTAGAAGAGTATCTTTCAATATCAGTTATAGTTTTGGCAACCAAAACCTAAAATCAAACCAGGACCGGAAAACGGCGGCAGATGATATTAAGGGAAGAGCTGGGGGTTAGTCTGGACTCTAAGTTTGGAGTTTGGAGTTGAGAGTCTGGGGGCGAAAGCTTGGAGGCAGAAGTTCCAGACCGACTGTGTTTCGCAATAACAGATTTGTCTCGGCATAAAAATAGAACGCCTAAAAAAGAAGAAATCATGAAAATATTACTTACGCTAGTTGCATGCTTAATAGCGTGTAGGGCTTCTTTTGCCCAGAAATTAAATACTTTGACGGGAAAAATCGTCGATGAAAAGACTGTTCCGGTGTCGTTTGCCATTGTTCGGATTTTAAATTATCCTGATACCACGGTGGTTAAAAGTGTATCGACCAATATAGAGGGCGCTTTTACAATCGACCAGTTAAAAAACGGTGAGTATCTGCTGTCGATCTCGATCGTTGGTTTTAAGCGTAAAAATACGGATCACTTTTCAGTCAATGGTGATTTAAAGTTGCCAGCCATCGGTATCGAAAGTTTAAGCAAACAATTAAAAGAAGTAAGCGTTCAGGGCAAAAAACCTTTTATTGAACATCAGATCGATAAAACGGTGCTGAATGTAGAAAATAGCATTATTGCAACTGGAGGCACGGCTTTAGAAGTGTTAGAGAAAGCCCCAGGCGTGCAGATCGACCGCCAAAACGACCAGATTAAACTGAATAATAAAAGTGGTGTGATGGTGATGATCGATGGGAAATCGAATTTCCTATCTGGTGCTGATGTTACCACATTGTTGAGCAATATGAGCAGCGATCAGATTTCTACCATCGAACTCATTACCAATCCATCTGCCAGGTACGACGCTGCCGGAAATGCAGGGATCATCAACATCAGACTAAAACGCAACAAAGCTTATGGTACCAATGGTACGGTTTCTGTTAATACTGGGCAGGGCATTATGCCCGATTCGCCCAGCGATTTGTTCCGTGCCGGGGTAAACCTGAACTTAAATCACAGGCAGGGGAAATGGAACATTTTTGGAAATGGTGCCGTGGCACGCAAAGCCCAATTTAACAATACGTTTTTAACCCGTACCACTTTATCTGAAGGTTTGGCCAGTTCACTTACGCAAAATTTCGACCGTAAAAATAAAGGTGTTGGTTTTCAGGGGAAACTAGGCGCAGATTATTATGCTTCTGAGAAAACCATTTTTGGGGTAATGTTGGATGCCAATACGGTAAACACCAAACTGACCAATTTTAGCAATACCAATATTAATGCAGTGCAGAATGGAACTTCGAACCTCAGCTATATTTTGCAGGATGCCAATTCGAGCTCTCCGGCGGCTAATTTAACGGCCAACTTTAACATTAAACACGATTTCGATAAAAAAGGCAAGAGCMTTACTTTCGATGTAGATTATTCGGGTTTCAGCAATAAAAAAGATGAAAATTTTTTGGCCAATTATTTAAATGCAAACGGCAACCCAACCAACCAAACCAGTTTAAGAAATAATACGGATGCCGAGATCAATGTGTATGCCGCCAGAACGGATTTCACTTTGCCGCTTTCTAAAACAATGAAAATTGAAACGGGCTTAAAAAGCAGCTATGTAGTTACGAATAACGATTTTATTTCTGAGCAGTTGGTATCTGGTGTATGGCAAAATGATCTGGGTAAATCGAACAACTTTGTATATAAAGAAAATATTAATGCCATTTATGGGAGTTTATCTAAAGAATGGAAGGTGTGGCAGATTCAGCTGGGTTTAAGGGCGGAGCACACACATTCTAATGGCACTTCTGTAACCGACCAGAAAGAAGTAGACCGGAACTATCTATCTGTTTTTCCAACGGTTTTTGTTAATCAGAAGATCAGTGAAAACCATAACATCCGTTACGCTTATGGCAGAAGGGTAGACCGTCCGAATTACCAACAGCTTAATCCATTTGTGTTTTACATGGACCCTTTGGCGGTTGATCAGGGAAATCCTTATCTGAAACCTCAGTTTACTGATAATTACCAGATCAGTTACAGTTATAAACAAGCTTCTTTTTCGCTGAGCTATTCGAATACCCGTGATATGATTACACAAATTAGTAAACAGGATGATGCCACCCGGGTGATCAGTGTAATCCGCCAGAATTTAGGCCGCTTCCAGAATTATTCTGCAGATTTATATGTTCCCATCAAGGTTACGAAATGGTGGAATATTCAAAATAATGTAAGTGTTTATTACAGCAAATTTAATGACGGAAATATTGAAGGTGCTGCATACAGTGCGGGTAAGGCTGCGGTAAATGTTTTTACCTCCAATTCCTTTACCTTACCTCAAAATTTTAGTATCGAAATTAGTGCATGGCTAAACTCCCCACGGGTTTCGGGTGTAGAGCAAACCACCATTTACCAGGGAGCTTTAAATGCCGGAATCCAGAAAACTTTAATGAATAAAAAGCTTAAACTCCGTTTAAATATGGATGATATTTTACTTACCAACCATTGGGAAGGGAAACTGGTTTATCAGAACATCAATATGAACGTAGTGAACCGTTACACCAGCCGAAGGGCAAATTTCAGCATCAGCTATAATTTCGGGAACCAGAATGTAAAATCAGCCCGGTCCAGGAATACGGCTACCGATGATATTAAGGGAAGAGCAGGCGGTTAGTTTTTTAGTCCTTAGTCTAAAGTCTGGGTAGTAAATCTCCCATTAACCAATTTATACAGTTAATCAGTTTAAACAATTAACCAAAAAACAATGAAAAATATAATATACAGTATCGCAATTTTATTTACCGCTTTAGGTTACGGATGCCATAATAGTGGCGGTTATTTATCTATAAATGCTACCGATAATGATACTAGTTTCAAATTTGAAGCAAAGTATGCCGAAGATAAAACGGATAAACTGGAAAAATTCCTGGATAGTGCCTTGAATAATGAACTTCCGTTAGATCAGAATATCGATCTGTTCGTAAACTTAAACGGCAGTGATAAGTTTAACCTTAAAGCCAAAAAAGGCTGGTTAGTGATCGACTTCGATAAGCGGAACAGCACTTTGGCAGGCTATATGAAAGTGAAAAAACTTACTGAAGGGATTAGACAGAAATTAACGGAATAATCGTGTTTTAACCGAAGATTGCAGAGAGAAAGCGCAGAGGACACTAAGTTGGGTGGTCTTCGACTATGTTTAAACTAACAATTTAATGCGATCGTCATTCCCGCGCAGGCGGGAATCTTAATTGTTTCAATGTATTTCCGCAGCTTTTTTAACCGCAAAGTACACGAAGAAAGGATCACTTAACTGTTTTTATACAATTCAATTTTCCGTCCATCGGGATCAATAATTATTGACATAAAACCAAATTCTGTTTGGGTTGGCTCTTGAACAAAATCAGCTTGTAATATATTTAATTCATACATCACTAGATCAAAATTTTCTATACCAAAACCTAACCTTAAGTTCCTGTCTGCTTCAGTTTGGTTTTTCGCCAAGGGATAAATTTCAAGAATAGTTCCCTTAATTGTAGCTGAATAATGATAAGGTGAACTATCGTGTTTATGATATTCAAATTTAAGCCCAAGTAAACTGTAAAAATCAGCTAGAAGTTTTGTATCTCTAGTTCGTAGTACCAGTAATCGAATGTCCATATTTACTTTTTTTTGAAACTATAAACTAAAAATGCTTTATACATAATCTATTCAAAGTGTTGTGTTTTCCTTAATGAATTTAATATCTGGACTTTCTGAAATTATCCAAATTTCAAATTCATAAGGTTTATGGTCTATCTCAAGGATTAATTTTCTTTGATTGGAGTTTAATTTTACGTTGTTCCCAATTTCTTTAATTGTTCCTTCACATAGTGAAGTATAAATTTCTGCCTGGGCATTCTTTATCGAATAGGGGAAGTATCGATCTTTCAAATCAGGATTAAAAGATGCAGCATTACTTTTTACATTGTCAATTGAGATTATTGCAAAACAATGATTTCGGGAGACCTTTACAGATTTTAGAGTGCCTGTAAATTCAATGTTGTTCTTTAGTAGCTTATCATTTTCAGTTTTTCGGCTTCTGCCCGTTTTATACCAGATAAAAACAAGTAATAACCAAAGGATAAAAAAGGCAAAAACAATTTTTGGGTGTTTCATCGTGTGAGAAGCTTGTATATTAATTTAATCCGCATAAATCCGTACAATCTGCATGTTTAATACATCAGTAAATCACAAAAAATTCATCTATTAATGCCCCATTCAAGGCGAAAACCAATCTATAATAACCTATTTTATTTCCATCTTGATCAATTTGGCTTTTGAAAGCAATCGCATCTCCATCAAGCAGTTCAAAATCAAGGTTTTCGGTTTCTATTGAAATATTCTTGTTGCTAATGTCTAAATCTGCACAGGTATTTTGATCCAATAATGAGTTGAAAGATTTGATATAGGTCTCAGATACATTGTAGTTTTCTATGAAATTTTTTATTTGCGGGTCGTTCATGATATTATTTCTATTCGTTATAAGTCAAAAGTTTTATTGCTAACCCACTAAATTTTATGTGTATATCTAC
>NZ_JBFTQI010000224.1:0-7813 GCF_056398925.1 Pedobacter sp. 01T416_2 | reverse complement strand
TCCTGGGATGGTATATTGGGAAATGCAGATACCGTTATACAACAATCGGGTATCCTAAAAATGGTTTCGCACAATACATTTTGGGATGGATCGGAGGCAATAGGGCCTTTTGCCTACAACAATGTTGAGGGTGATTTTATCGCCGAGGTAATGCTTTCAGATATGCTAGGGCTCAAGGAGAAGAAAGCCTATGGTGCAAATGAGGCAGGTATAATGGTTAAAGCTTCAACAAATGGAAGAATGCTTTTACAAAACGGCATTATGCCAGGCTGGGGCGTTGGAAATATTGTTACCGACCTTGGGAATGGCGGCAGAAAGCAGACGAACAACCTCTCTGGGTGGGCTTTTTATAGGCATCTGCAGATACAACGGGTAGGAAACACATTTTTTATGCGTGGTAGCAGTGATGGAAAGGCTTGGGTAGATCTTCCTGGCAGCCCTGTAAAAAGGGATGATTTGGGGAGTAGCGGCTTACAGGTTGGTGTTTATCATGCTACTTATGGTGATGCCTCTGGYGATGCATCTTTTAGCGGTTTTAAGATTATCCAAAAGAAATAAAGCGAACATTGATGCGTCACAAGATGAAGCTCATTTTAATAAAGAATATAGCTCAATACAGCCACAAAATGAGCTATAAATAAAAGCAGCATGAGCCATAAATTAAAAATTAGACTTGAACTCAGTATTTCTTTATTGTCGTTCTGGAGGCAGTAAACTCACCAAGGACTTAGTACATGCAAGAAATGTTTCGAAAATTGTTCTGCCAAGACGACTTTAGAGGGCAAAGCGAATTTATTTATCCATCAGCTCAACCCAGGTATTAACCATTTTTTCAATCAGCTCCTTGTTTGCTATTACCTGATCCATAGAACAAAATTTCGCATAAACCTTTCCCTTGGTTGCCTCTTCAAGAAAGTCTGATTTTACATTAATGAGTGCTCCTTTGTGAAAGATAAGGGCTACATAGTTTTTGATCCTTGGATTGAAAGTGGCCAGGTCTTCTTTGTAAAAAAAACTAGGGCCTCCCCACTTTATGTCTTCTTCTATTTTAGGGTTTGCATTGACAATAATAGATCTTACTGCTTCGAGTTCTGCTTTAAGCGGGTGTTCAAGTTTAGCGATAAACTCATCTACTTTTTTTGTGTTGTTCATAATGGTTTGATATTAATAGTTATAACAAATATCAATATCTTTTATGGAGGGAATTAGGTGTATAAATGACAAATTAACGGGTAAATTAAGACTGATTGGTAAGAAATCCCCCTTTTTTTGAATAAAATAGATCTTGTATTTATTTCCTGGTCTATTTTTGCTGATTTATCAAATGCATCAGCAGCCTTTAATATTTTCATGCCTTCAGCAAGATTTTAAACAATAAAATTAAAAATAACGCAGACTATGTTTTATATTCTTTTGTTTTCTACTGATCGGATCCTGCTTAGCGTTTCCAGTCTTAGGCCAAGGAACGAAGCAACATACCGGAGCGGTACACGGTTAATCATCCAGGGGAAAGCCCATAGCAGGTGTTTATAGCGGCCCGTCGCAGAGGGAATCTGGCAGATAAAGCCCCTGTTATACGCTCCCCTATAATGAAGCTCCATGATCTTTCTGCCAATAATGTTTGCCTCTGCAAAATTTTTATAAAGCATAGTCGTGAGTTCATGAGGTATGGCAATCAGCTCTACATCCTCTATTGCCTGGAGGTATTCGTCTGATTCTTCTTCAGTCCATAGATTGCGAATGGTCCCTACAATTTCGTTTTCCTGACAGATCCAGGAAGTGATCTCTGTTCCCGAGTCCTTATAGAACCCCCTTACTACTCCTTTTAAAATCAGGTAAAGATATCTATTACGGTCTATCGGAGAGATAATATATCTGTTCTTGCGGAAACTCACAGGAAAGGTGTGGCTATCGATAAGTGCCTCCATTTCAACAGTTAGGGGGTGAAAACTATTGTATAGGGCAATAAGTGGGGAAGCGCCGTTATAGGAGTCCCATTTGTTGTTTTCCTGCGCACCGGCCATGATTCTTTAGTTTAGCTTTTCAGATAAGATAAAAATAATTAAAAGACCAAACTTTTCAAATTTTCGTTGCTCCAGATTAATTGCATTGTCTTTTGATCTCAAGTAACAGTTGTCGGGAAAATTCAGCTGATCATAATAGTCCTCATCAAATACCGGGCCGTTAAGCTATATCACGGCTCATCAATATAAATTTTGGCGAAGATTAAAATGGCCTGTTTTTGTGGTAATTATTTGTTTTTGGCACTTAGCGATGTGCGTAAAGCGCCCGATAGGGCAAGCATTTCACATACTTTATCATTCCAGTCTATCAGTGCATCCTCAGGAGAGGTTCCAAGACCTGAAACATCGTGTTCCTCTTCAAAGGATAATACGGCATAATAACAATCACCGTCTTGATAAACGGAGGGTTTAAACTGCATTACAAATGTTGGTAACCTGTATTTGTTATAATCAAAATCTACCAGTTTTCCTGGGATCGTTCTGGCTTGCTGTTTCATAGCTTGCTATTTGTCGAAACTTTTTTGTTTACCTGTTTTCTGCCTAGGGTAGGCAAATGCATTTGTAAATTAGTCAATCAATGTTTCCTCAAGGTTAGCAGGTTATTGTTTGTTTGTTAAGTGTTTGGTGGAGCGTGCATCGACAAAAAAAAAATACATGGTATGCTTTTCCTAAGATAAGGGTTCCCATTTGCCCAGAATCAATTTTTCGGGGATGTGTAGGCCGGTGTTTTAATATTGATGTTTTGAGCGATACGGTCAATGAATAAAGATATTTTTTTCCTCTTAATCTTTTTGGCTCAAAAACAGTCAAATCCTATCTATACCAATCTAACTATGAAGGTTGAAAAGAAAACTTTAAAAACATCAGATAAAACCGGTAATGAGGCGGGTGAAAATGTCTTTCCCAAAAGAATGATACTTTTTATCCTCGTGTTAAGTGCAATACTAATGATCTTGGTTTTGTTTAAAGATTAACTGGGGTTGAAATGTTTTTCTGTTATTTAGCTGTTTGGCTTCCTCTGAGCACGATTATTAATTTATGTTTAGATTGGTTTTTCAGGATTCAGAGCACGGCTGGTCGATCTTGCAGGTAAAAGATTAATTTTCCGCCTTGCACCAGCAATTGGTGTTTAATTTGGTTTTGGGTAAAAGGCTTTCCATTTAAACTGATTTTTGAAATGTAAATAGAATTTTTGCTCTTTTTAATGGCTGTTATAACTAATTTTTTGCCATTTCTGAAAGATATTGTAGCCTCTTTAAACAAAGGACTGGTGAGTTGATAGTTTCCTGAAACAGGATCTACCGGATAAAAGCCAAGTGCTGCAAATACATACCATGCCGACATTTGCCCCGCATCGTCGTTGCCACTTAAACCACCAGCGCCTTCCCCATACTCTTCAGCCAAAATGCGTGATACTTGCATCTGGGTTTTCCATGGAGAAGAAGTGTAGTTGTATAAAAATGGAATCTGGTGCCCAGGTTCATTCCCATGCCAATATTCTTTTTTATTAAAGAGCGAATCCAGTTCGTTTTCGAGATTTTTACGCCCACCCATCAACTTGATCAGTCCGGGCATATCATGCGGAACATAAAAAGTATATTGTCTTGGGGTTCCTTCTGTAATATAAGGTTCGCGGTGATCGGGATAAAAAGGCTTGTACCAGTTGCCATTGGCAAAACGCCCTCTAACCATTCCAACATTGGGATCAAAAACATGTTGGTAATTAAGCGATCGTTTTGATAGCTCCCGGTAATCGGCTTCTTTGCCCAAATCTTTCGCGATACTTGCGAGGGCATAATCATCGTATGCATACTCTAAGGTTCTACTTACCTGTTCCTTTTTATGAAAAGCGTTTGGGATACTGTCTTCTAATGGAATATAGCCATACTTTAAATAACTGTTAATTCCACGCCGGCCTTTTCCATTCAGATAATCGACAGAATCGGGCATTTGAAAGGCATTTTGCCTCATCAATCGGTAAGCTTCATTAATATCATAATTGCGGATCCCCTTATTATATGCCGAAGCGATGAAAGCAGTAGCATGATCGCCGATCATGGCGGCAGTATAACTGTTCCAGCAAGGGAAAATAGGCATCCAACCACCTTGCTGACCTTTTAATATCATCGAATTAACCAGGCTATTAGCTAAGTTGGGATTCAATAGTTCAATTAAAGGTAATTGCGCGCGGTAAATATCCCACATCGAAAAATCATCGTAATAATTGCCTTTATTTATTGTTTTGTTCTGATAATTTCCATCAAATTGCGGATATTTCCCATCTACATCATTGTATAGCCTGGGATGTTGCATGGCATGATAGAGGGCCGTGTAAAAGATTTTTTTCCCTTTTTCATTTGTGTCTGAAATACGTACCTGTGATAGGGATTTTTCCCAAGCCTGATTGGTATGTGCTAAAACAGTATCAAAATTATCATTTTTGATCTCACTTTCCAAGTTGGCCTTGGCAGCTGCGATACTTGTAAAAGAGGTGCCGGAATAAATCACTAACTGTTCTCCTTTTTGCAGTTTAAAGCCTGCATAAGCACCAATATCCTTTTTATTGCTGATGTTTTGCTGATTGAAAATATGGCCTTCGCTATAAACCCCTGCTGAGGTAAAGTTTTTTTTGAACCGGATGTAAAAATAACCACTAAAGCCTGCAGGTTCTCCCCATCCCTGATAAATCCGGTGAACAGGATTATATCCGGAAATTTCACCTTTTTCTGCATCAACCTGAATAAAACCTTTGTTCTGATCGCTATTGGGCGTGACTAAAATATAAACGCTATCTGTTTTTAGTGCGGTGATCCGCATTACACCGCTTCTAAGGCTGGCTGTAATTTCTGTTAACAGTTGATGTTGAGGTAATTTTAATTTGTAATAGGAGGGGGTAGAAACTTCGTTTTCGTGGGCATAATTTTCTGCATATTGAGCTGCATTGGTTTTAAGCTGGCCTGAAATGGGCATAATGGTGAAGCTTCCGTAATCTTGGGTACAAGAACCACTGATCCAATGGCTTGCCCTAAAGCCGTAAAACTTTTTGTTGTTGTAATAATAAGGTGCCAGGCATTTTTTTTCTGTGAGCTGGGTCTGGGGCGTCCATTGCGTCATACTAAAAGGCGGTGCTACAGCTGGAATGGTATTGGCCAGGCGTTCGGTTTTATTTTCAATATGCTGGCTGGCCAATGTGGTGCTTGCAGAAGTACCCGAAAATGGTTGAACGTAAGGAATTAAAGGCTGTTTTTGTGCATAAACAACGTTTGTATAAATGATCGCTATAGCCGAAAGAAACAGAAACTGTATTCCTTTTTTGAATTTTGATGCTCTAATTTTTAAATCAGTTAACAACATATGTTATGTATAGTATAGTGGGGGCAGGACTTGATATTAAAGGAAGTTCTTTTATTGCTTCTTTGTTCTTCAAGGGTAATTTGGTGTTTTTAATATCGCTCGTTTCGTCATCCTGAACCCGTTTCAGGATCTTTCTAGTATTACTTAGCGTATGGAATCTACTGGCTTTGCCTTAAATTTTTAAAAACCATTTTCTATCATAGAGAAATTTCAATATCCCAAGCTGTATCAGTAGAACACCTAGCCATAAACCTGCCTGTTGCCAGCCTAAAGGAATTTTAGCGATAACTCCGCCAAAGAGGAATTGTGAAGTAGATTCGAAATTGAAAAGGCCATGGGCACAAACGTAAATTAAAATAGAATTAGTACCAATCCAGATGAAGGGCAAGCTCCATTTTTGATAAGTTTTAACATCAATAATGTAATAGAAGACTGAGAACAGCACCAGACTGCATCCACCGGCAACCAACACAAAAGAGCTTGTCCACATATTTTTATTAACCGGAAAAATTAGGTTCCATAATAATCCAAGCGAAACCAATATTATGCCTGCTATAAAGAGGTAGAAAGCTTTTAGAACCAAACTGAAACGGTTATTTTTAGTATTTAGAAATGTTCCTGTAAATACCCCTAAAAGTGCTGTTGCAATGGCAGGAATAGTGCTCAGCAAACCTTCTGGGTCGTAAACTGCACGATGGAGTTTGCCAGGCAACAATAAGCGATCTACATATGCTGCCAGATTACCTTCGGGTGTTAAAACGCCATTTCCAAAACCAGGAACAGGTATGGCTATCATGATGATGTAATAGCCCAATAAAATGCCCAGCAGCCAGATAAGCTGTTTGCGTAACGAAAAATTGAGGTAAATTAAAGCTGCAAAAAAAGTGGATAGGGCAATACGGCCAAGTACGCTCGCGAAACGTGTATTTTCGTAGCCTTCCCATTTGAGCAGGCCGTTTACCACCATTCCAAGAAAGATTAAAATCAGTGTTCTTCTGATCAGGGCATAATAAATACCTTTTGCTGATTTTTTTTTATCATTTCCGGCATTTAAATGTTTTTCGTAAGAAAATGGCATCGAAACACCTGAGATAAAAATGAAAAGTGGAAAAATCAGGTCGTAAAAAGTAAAACCATTCCAAAGGGAGTGATGAAGCTGGTTGCTGATGCCAACCAAAAAACTTTCGAGAAACGATAAATGGCCATTACTGGCGATGGTCCAATCATTGGGATTTCTGATCAAATGGTGTTCTTTCATTACACCGTTGGCCAGTCCGTGGAAAATACCTTCTCCACTAATAATCCAGAACATGTCAAAACCGCGTAAGGCATCTAAAGAAAGTAATCTTTTCTTTTTCGGTAAAAGCAAATCCTGTGGTGCAGTTTCGGTAATGGCCATAATATTTTTAAGCTAATGATGGGCGATTTTTGTTTTCTAAAAATAAGCGCTGTTCGGAGAAAAGCAGCATTTATTTTTTGATAATGGTATTATAAATAATTTCTCCTTCATCGTTAATGGTTTGTACGCGGATTAAATCTTTGCCGACCGAAAAAAGCATGAAACCATAAATAGAAGCCACCATCTGGGCATCATCAATGAGTTTTACAGGTGTTTTTTCTGATGCTGCGCCTGAAATGAAATGATGCGTTTTGCCTTCAGGTTTAATGTACTGCAAGCTGTGCTCGTGCCCGGTGAGGTATACATCTACGCCATAACGATCAAAAACCGGTTTAAGAGAACGGCGGATTGCTTTGGTATCATATCCGTCTGTGCGGCTTCCTCCAGTATACATGGGGTGATGACCCACAACAATTTTCCATCTGATGCTTGGATCTTCATCACTTAATACTTTAGTAAGCCATCGTTTTTGTTGGGTAGTATCCTGGCCTTTTACGTTTGGGCCGTATTCTGAATTTTTGTAAAATTCTGGAATTAAAGGGTTGGTATCGATAAAAGCAATCAATACCTGATTGTTCAGGTCTCCGTTAATAGGAAATTTCTTTGCATAATAACGGGCAGGCATTTTCCATCTTCTACTTATTTTTGAATAGGCTACCTGGGCATCTGGATTGGATTTATAATCGTGGTTACCCAGTACCGGATACCAATCCCATTGCAAAGAAAATGCAGTATAAATATCTTCAAAAGAATATTTAAAAAGTGGATCGTGCTCACTGATTACACCGCTAGGGTAGAAGTTATCGCCTGTGGAAATGATAAACTGTGCTTTAACATCTGCTGCGGTTATCCCCATTTGTTGCGCTACCTGTTTCTGATGGTCGGCACCGTTACGGCCCCAATCGCCCATGGCAATGAAATTAAGCGATAAGGCATCTTTAGTTAAAGTTTTGGTTGGTGTGGTGGCTTCAGATTGTGTTTTTAGTAAAACCTGAGCTTGCAATGAGCAATAGGTAAATAGGGAAATCAGTAAAAG
>NZ_JBFTQI010000223.1:0-7816 GCF_056398925.1 Pedobacter sp. 01T416_2 | reverse complement strand
GTATATCAATTACAGGGCAAAAGATACCGTTCAGGGCAAAAGTGTAAACTTCGAAAACGTATCTGTTAAAGAGTTGAGCGGAATTTTTGAAGGGCTCGATACCAAAAACCATTTGATTAAAACCAATATCAAAAACCTAACTTTTAAAGAGCGTAGCGGGTTTTACCTTAAAAACTTAACGGCCCAAACCACTATAGACAGTAATGCCATCGAGCTGAAAAACCTATTGCTCGAAACCAATCAGAGCCGTTTAACAAACTATTACCAAATGCGGTTTAAAAGTTATAAAGACTTTAACCACTATGTAGATAATGTTCGGATGAAGGCCATTTTTAAAGATAGCCACATCACTTCCAGAGATATAGCCTTCTTTGCGCCTGAGCTGAACACCATGAAACTCGACCTTGATGTTGATGGCCAGATTACKGGTTTAGTGAATAACCTTAAAGCCAAAAAACTATCGTTAAGAACCGGAAAAGCCACACACATTAAAGGCGATTTTATTTTAAAGGGACTGCCGAAATGGAAAGAAACCTTTATGGACCTCAACATTGAAATGGCGGGAACGAATAAAACCGATCTGGATGAGGTACTGGCCGGCATTACCAACAGCAAAAAGAAAATTGTTCCGGTAATTGTGAACAAATTCGGCAACATTAACTTTAACGGAAGTTTTACCGGTTTCCAGAACGACTTTATTGCTTACGGCGAATTTAAAACCAAACTTGGCCGTATTGTTTCGGATGTGAACATGAAAATCGATAAAAACGATGTTCCTTCATATACAGGGAACGTAAAAAGCTACGATTTTAATCTTGGCAACCTGATTGACGAAAAAAGCCTTGGCCGTATCAGCTCCTCACTGTATGTTAAGGGCCGCGGCACTGAGCTTAAAGATTTGACCGAGAAGATAAACGGCGATGTAACCTATATCGACTTTAATAATTACCGTTACCACAATGTGAAGATTGACGGAACCTTTAACAAAAAGTATTTCGATGGCAAGCTGAGCATTAACGACCGTAATGTTAAACTGGTTTTTGATGGCGGAGTAAACCTGAATCCTAAACTGCCGGTATTTAACTTTAATGCCACTATTTCTAAAGCAAGATTAAAGGCTTTAAAGCTGGTGAAAGATTCGTTGCAGGTTGATGCTAAATTTACCACCAATTTCTCGGGTACCAACCTGAACAATATCTCAGGTAAATTATTAATAGAACAAATCAGGCTGCAAAATTCGAAGGGTATCTACAGTGTTGATTCGGTACAGTTAATGGCCGCCGGAAAGGGTGCCAGCCGCGTACTGGATATCCGATCAGATATTTTAGATGCCAGTATTAAAGGTGAGTACGATTTAAATTCTATTGTTTCTTATTACAAAGCCATCGCCAAAACCTATATCCCTTCGTTAAAGGCTGATATTATCAAATACAAGAACCAGATTTTTCAGTTTAACCTGAAGGTTAAAAAGTTCGAACCGCTGGCGCAAATATTTGTCCCAGGCTTAGAATTAGAAGAAGGGGCTACATTAACCGGCGATTTCGACTCGCGCAACAATACCGCAACGCTGAACGGTTTTGTTAAGAAACTAAAATACAATGGTATTGTGGTAAACAATATCATCCTCGATGAAAATACCACCACACAACAGCTTCAACTGATTGTAACTTCAGATCGGGTGCAGATTAACGACAGTTTGTTTATTAAAGATGTAAACATTTCCAACATCCTGCGGAACGACAGTTTGGCTTTCAACGTAAAAATGTCGAACGCTGAAGAGGACAATCAGCTCGATTTAAACGGCCTGGTAGAGTTTACCAAAAACCAAGATACCACAGCAAGGCTAAGCGTATTGCCTTCTATCTTAAAAATCAACAACGAAGAGTGGCGCATCCAGGAGAAGGTACGCATCGTGCTCAACAATGGCAAAACCGAGATCACTAATTTCGATTTAACCAACGGAAAGCAGCAGGTTATTATTGATGGATTAATTTCGGAAGACCCTAAAGATTTAATCAGTGTTGGCTTTAAAGATTTCAACTTAAAAACCCTGAACCCTTTTACCAAAGGCTTTGGTGTTAAACTGGGTGGAAACCTGAACGGCACAACCGATCTGTACGGTATATTAAAAGCACCGAGGGTTGCCGACGATTTAAAGATCGATTCGTTAAACTTTAACGATATCTATATCGGTACTTTAACCGATACCTCATCATATAGCAACGAAAGCAAAAAGATCAACGTATTTACCCGCATTATGGCCGACGATTCGGAGACTTTTAAGCTGACTGGAAATCTCGATCTAAAAGAAAAAGAAATCGACCTGGCTGTAAAAATGGACGAAAGCAAGCTCACCATCCTCGAGCCTTTTGTTAAACAACTGGTATCGAATTTAAAGGGGAATATCTCGGCTGACTTAACCGTAAAGGGCAAATTAGAAAAACCTGAAATTAATGGAACCCTATCATTAGATAAAGGGCAGCTGATGGTAAACTACCTTAAAACCACTTATGTAATTACCGATGAGGTAGAAATAAACAATAGCGTAATTAAACTCGGCGATTTTGAACTTAAGGATCTGGAAGGTCATGAGGCTACCGCACGCGGCACTGTAGACTTAAACGACATCAATTACCCTACTTTGGATGTAACAGTTAACGCGAATAGCTTAATGGCCTTAAATACCACCAGCAAAGACAATTCGGTGTATTATGGCCGGGCCTACGGCACTGGTGTATTTAAGTTTACCGGGCCTACCAATAAAATGAAGATTGATATTAAGGCAAAAACTGAAAAAGGAACCGTTTTCAACCTGCCTTTAAACAGTTCAGAAACCATATCAGATAAAGATTTCATTAATTTTGTAAGCCGCGATTCGACTGTGCTGGTTAAGAAAAAGACCAACTTTGATGGCCTGACCCTAACCTTCAAATTAACCATCGACCCGAATACCACGGCGAATATATTTACAACCCTGGGTAATTTAAGTGGCAAGGGTAATGCCGAGCTAAACTTAAACATCAACAGTTTCGGCGATTTCGAAATGTCTGGCGATTATATCATCGAAACCGGAAGTTTCGATTTTACAGCACAGGAGGTAATTAACAAAAAATTCGAGATCAGGCAAGGTGGCACCATCCGCTGGACGGGTAACCCTACAGCTGCACAGATAAACCTAAAAGCAGTATACGCTTTGAGAGCGAGTTTGAACGACCTTTACAAAGCAGCCAACCGCGATGCCAGCAGTAATGCCAACCAAAGGGTAAATACTGAGGTTGAGATGGGTTTAACAGGTTTACTCTTAAAACCAGATATTAAACTTGATATTAACTTCCCTGCTCAGCCTTCTATCAAAGAAGAACTGCAAACCTATTTCAGCGATCAGAACAACCTGAACCTTCAGGCTTTCAGTTTAATTATCAGAAGAAGTTTTGCCCCTGGAAACGGAGGAGAATCGATCGGGAACCAGCTCAGCTCTACCGCAACCAGTACAGCTACCGAGTTGGTATTTAACCAGTTTAACAATGTACTTTCTTCATTAAACTTAAATTTTGTCGATCTGAATGTACGCTCGTTGAGCGAGGCCAATGCATCGTTCAAATTCTTTAGCGATCGTTTAATTATCAACGCAGGTATTGTAGATCGGAACAGTGTGAACGATTTTACCGTTATCGATTTCTCTAAAGACAATGTGGGTAGAGAGGTTGAGGCCCTTTTCTTAATTAAAAAAGATGGAAGCTTAACTGTTAAGGCCGCAAATAAACCACCTACGCAACAAAGTATCTTCTTAAACAGCGGGATTAGCTCAACGGCAAATGTAACCTCTTTCGGTTTGGTTTACACCCAGCAGTTTGATACGTTTAAGGAGTTTATCCAGAAAATTTCTGGTGCTTACCGCCGAAACCTAAAACGGAAACAAAGCCAGGCCCCTGTTAAAACCAATAAATCGATCAATAAAGAAGCAATTATCAATCAGAGTAAAGGGAATCAACGGAGGTAGAGAGGTTCATTGGTCATTGGTTCAATAGTCAATAGTTTATTGGTCATTGGTCCGGATGTCATTCTTCCTCATACGTCATTGCGAGAAGGAACGACGAAGCAATCTTCTTTGATAGACTATGTATCATTTAGGTCCTGAAACAAGTTCAGGAGGACGAACGCCGTGGGAATGACGCAAGCAAAGAAACCATGCAGTGCTCAGCGAAGCTAATCAGCCCTATAGCATTACGATTCCCAATCAAGTTGGGAATGACGCATACATAAGAAATTAACTCTGATTATGGCGGCCGTCATTCCCGCGCAATGACGATTGATCTCGATTGAAATAATGAGAATGGTTTCTCTGCTCCATACTATATGCACCCTGCTATCCGGCCTAGGATATGATGGAAGGAGAAAACGTTAAAGCTTTAGCACCTCCTCTCAACCTACCACAACCCCGAGGTAGCACGCCCTCCCCGATTTTTCATCGGGGGCTTGTGCTGACGATCAATTAAGCTTTGACGAATTTATCCGACATCAGATCCAAGCCTTGATTGTTTGTTTCTTTATCATCAAGGATAAAGAAAAAGCCCTTCGGCGGCTAGCCGAGGCAAGCATGTGGAAGGGAGAAAGACGGCTATTTAAAGATCCTTCGCTGCGCTCAGGATGACAAATATCCTAACAAAAAAGACCAACAATCGAACATCTGTTCAACTGTTGGTCTTGTATAAGTTTTCAATTAGCGGTTTTCAGTTCTTACAATCCAAACTGTTAACTGCCAACTGAATTATCCTTTCATAATCGAATGGCCCATTTTATCTCTTTTGGTGGTCAAATAACGTTCGTTATGTACGTTACTTGCAATTTCTATAGGAATATTTTCGACCACTTCTAAGCCATAACCAATTAGACCTGCTCTTTTGGTTGGGTTATTACTCATTAAACGCATTTTAGTAACCCCTTCCGATCGCAGGATCTGCGCACCTACACCATAATCGCGTTCGTCGCCTTTAAAGCCTAATTTAATATTCGCTTCTACCGTGTCAAAACCGGCATCCTGTAAGTTATACGAACGTAATTTATTAATCAGCCCGATACCTCTACCCTCCTGGTTCATGTATACGACAATGCCTTTACCTTCTTTTTCGATCATCTCTAGTGCTTTGTGCAACTGCGGACCGCAATCGCAACGGCACGACCCAAAGATATCGCCTGTTACACAAGAGCTGTGTACACGTGCTAAAATCGGTTCGTTGGCATTCCATTCGCCTTTAGAAATGGCTAAGTGCGTGGCATTGTTATCCAACTGGGTATAAGCCGTCATTTTAAAATCACCCCAAGCAGTAGGTAAATCGATGCTAACCTCTTGTTTAATCAAACTATCCATGGTTAAACGGTAAGCGATTAAATCTTCGATTGATATAATTTTTAACTGGTGCTGTTCGGCAATTTTAAATAAATCAGGGAGTCTGGCCATTTCACCATCTTCTTTTAAAATCTCTACCAATAAACCTGCAGGTTTCATGCCGGCCAAACGCGCTAAATCTACCGCAGCCTCTGTATGACCAGCACGGCGGATTACGCCACCATCTTTTGCAATTAAAGGAAAAATATGTCCTGGTCTGCCCAACTCTTCAGGGTTGGTTTTAGGATTAACCAGGGCCAGCATGGTTTTAGAGCGGTCGCTTGCTGAGATCCCGGTGGTACAACCGTGTCCAACCAGATCTACGGAAACCGTAAAATTAGTTTCGTAAGCTGCCGTATTTTTACCCACCATCAGGTTAAGGTTTAACTCTTTACAACGTTCTTCTGTTAAGGGCGCACAGATTAAACCACGGCCGTAAGTAGCCATAAAATTGATGATCTCGGGCGTTGCATTTTCGGCTGCCGTTAAAAAATCACCTTCGTTCTCTCTATTCTCATCATCTACAACAATAATCACTTTACCAGCTTTTATATCTGCGATGGCCTCTTCTATTGTGTTTAATTTTGTTTGCATTTTATAAACATTATGGGGCAATGGCGTGTTAAAATCAATTTATACCACAAACAATAACCCGTACAAATGTACAACCTTATTGAGCAATATTTGGATTAAAATATCATCTGTAAGTAAAGGAAAAGACGCCTATTTTTCCTTCTTTTTAAACAGTTGAAGGAAGAGTTGTTTGTAATAATTTACATCAAACAAGGCCGAATCTACTGTAGCTTTATAGGTTAAAAAGGCCGCCAGTGGCGATAAAACGATTACGGCAATCCACATCCCGAATATCGGGTTTAAATTACCTTCGCGTGCTGATTTTTCGGCCACTGTGGTAATAATGTGATACACCAGAAAGAAACAAATGGCCACCACTACCGGTAAACCCATTCCCCCTTTTCTGATAATCGCACCCAAGGGTGCACCAATAAAAAACAACAGGATACAAGATGCGGCCAGGGTAAATTTACGCTGGTACTCTACTGTGGTAAAAATAATTTCGCCGGTTAAATCAGTTTGGCGCGGCCCCCAGTTGGGTACATGCTGCATAATATTCGCCACCGTATTGTTTGCATTATCGAGGGCCAGTTTCCGCGATCCGTTAGGGATACTCTTCAATATTACATCATCAATCTCTTTCGGTACGGCTTTTACTTTGGTATAACCTTTAGTCACATTAAACTGTTTAAAGTTGCTGGTGAGGTTGGCAATGGTGCGCATTTTCATCGTATCCAGTTGCTTGGTCAGCGAGTCGCGCTTTTTTACGATCCCTTTCAGGTTTAACATGGGCGTACTGTTTCCAAAAGCATTAGGATCGGTGGTRTTTCCATCAAAAGACGACATATCGAAACGCGGTGAGGTTTCTTTAAAACGGTTCCGCGTAAAAATCTGCCTGGGGTTGTACATGCCGTTTTTCGAAGCCTGCTCTTCGTACTGCACACCATTTTTAAGGTAAAGCACCAAAAACTTACCATCAGCGGTTTTATTCATCTTACCCTCTCTGGCCAGAATTACTTTCGGAATCCCGTTATTTTCACGGTGATCGTAAATCATGATATTGTGTAGCGTACCGTCTTCTTCTTTCGAATCGACACGGATGGCATAACCTGGAATGGCATTGTTAAAAACCCCTGGTTTAATTAAAAATGAAAGTTTTTTGTTCCTGATATCGTACAGTAGCGAACCAAATTTGAGGTTGGCTTTGGGCAGCATATAGTTGGCAAAAAAGAAGGAGGCTATAGTGAGCATCAAAATCACCACAAACAAGGGGCGCATGGCTTTCTGTAAAGAAATCCCCGCTGATTTAATAGCCACCAACTCATAATTCTCGCCCAGCGTACCAAAAGTCATGATGGATGAAAGCAGTACCGATAGTGGTAGCGCCATAGATACGTTGGCAGCCGAGGCGTAATACATCAGCTCCAGAATGGTGTACCATTCGAAACCTTTTCCGATTAAGTCATCAATCCATTTAAACAGAAAAAACATCAATAGAATAAACATCATAACAAAAAATGTTGCTATGAATGGCTTCACAAATGCTTTTATTAATAGAAGATGTATTTTTTTCACCCTACAAAGGTAAACAATACGAAGGTAATTTATGCACCCAAAACGCTAATCAGATAATCGATCTGGTTATCCCAGATTAATTTTTTCTCTGCAAGAAGCTCATCGGTAGTAAAATCAGTAATCGAGAGGGCAACATCGTTGGTTAGTTCATCCTGTACAATTTCCATCTCAAAATAACATTGAGGTTCATCATCCAGCCACTTAAATTTAACCAGCTTATTTTCTTTAATGGAAACCAGTTTTGCTTTTTGCTGCTCATCGTCCCAGGTAAAAGTATATACC
>NZ_JBFTQI010000222.1:0-7831 GCF_056398925.1 Pedobacter sp. 01T416_2 | reverse complement strand
AAATGGCCTCAGCTGGATTATTCTCCATCATGGGAACATGTTTGTAAGCCGCAGCATGGAAAACAATTTCAGGTTTATAGAGTTCGAATAATGTTCTGATCCGGTTTAAATTCTGCACATTGGCCATAAATATCTTCACGTTCGCGTCCTGGAAGTTATCTTCCAGTTCGAGTTTTAAATCGTGAAGCGGTGTTTCTGCCTGGTCGCAGAGAATTACAGATTTAGGATTGTACTGTAAGGCCTGCCGAACAATCTCCGATCCGATAGAACCCGCAGCGCCTGTAACTAAAATACATTTACCGCTTAAATCTTTAAGAATATTCTTTTTATTGAGCTTAATCGGTTCACGTTCCAGCAGATCTTCAATTTTCAGATCACGTAATTGGTGCGAATCCAACTTCCCGTACAACCATTTATCTGATGGTGGCACCATAATTACTTTCATACCTTCGTTAACACAGATATCGATAATTTTCTTTTTATTTAAAGTGTTTAGTGCATCTTCTGCAAAAAGTATCTTTTTTATATTGTGTTTTTCTTTTAATAACGCTACCGAGCAAGAGTGGTATACTTTTTTCTGCTCGAGGTATTTATCAACCCGATCTCTGTTATCATCAACAAAGCCAATGATGTTCAGGTTAGAATCTCCATTCTGTTCTATTGCTTTTTTGATGAGAATCGCTTTTTTTTCTGATCCATAAATCAGAATATTCTCTTTGGTTTCTGATTTGAGTTCTTTAAAAAATAAAAACACTCCTTTTACCAAAATACGCATGAGAATAAGCAGCGATGAGGAGATAAAAAAGTTCAATATCAATGCCTTATCCATTTGATGCCAAAGCAATTGAAAACGTTGTGAAAGTATTTTATTTACACTAACAAAGAGTAAGCTGGTTACAAAAACCGCAAGGAAGACCCTCAAAATATCTTCGGTATTGGAATAACGGATAATACCGGTGTGTATTCTTAGTGAAATGAAAACACCTGCAGCGATGGAACAATAAAGTGCCACGTAAACTGCATTGCCTGAGTTAAAAACGTCGGTGTAGTTTAATGTATTGGTTAATACAATGGATATAAACAATGTCCATACAACGATCATCTGATCAATCAATAAAATTAACCACCTTGAGTGTGCTCTGTCTGGAAAGAAGAAATTTTTCATAATTGAGAATCATTAAATATTTGTTTAAAGTTTATTGAGGTATCATTCTATAGAGGGGGAAAAAGTCTATATCGGTATGTAACTGGTTACCCGATTTTTCTACCAACTGATTGTAAACGGCTTTATTGGCAATAAAACGCCAACTGCAATAATCTAAAACCATACTCGAAAAACCCAGTTTCCATTCAAATAGCGAATCTTCTTTATAACCAAGTCCACCACCTAAATGGTAGTATTTCATCTTCCATTTGCGACCTAACTCACTAATTTCATCGACCAAGAATTTAGCTGGAGAATTTTTAAGATAATGGGCATTAGTGGCAATTAAGTGTCCTTCTATAATGCTATTGGTACACATAATTATACTGCCACAAACTAAATCATCGTTCGAATAAACCAGGATTAACTTACAGTCGAATTCTGTAGCCTGAACAAGCTTGGTAAAGTATTCTTCAGTAAAAAGATAAAAATCAGCAGCACTAATACGGTTCATATTAGATTGATAAAGCTTCGTGAAAGCAGCGATATCTTCCTGACTGGCAGCCTCAACAGCAATATAACCAAACTTTCTACATTTCTTAATGCTATCTCTCGTTGTTTGCCTATACCGTTTACGCTGCTCTTCTATACTTTGTTGTAAGTTAATGGCAACTGTTTTTCCATTTTCATATATGCTATCAGTTTTTTGTAACAGCATATTTTGATCAAAAAAAGGGTGAAGCCTGGAGAAAACAGAAACATAGCTGCCTTTATATAAGAATGCTGAAAAAGCATTTAGAAAATTTTCTTTCAAACTATCGCTCATATCGGTAAATTTCAGGTTAGAAACAGGACCTGAATATCCGTAAACGCAATGCAGATCGTAATATGGCGTATCCTGGATTGCACGTTCCAATAAAGGCATAGCAATAAAATTATTGGCTTCGCAATACACAAATAAAATGGGCCTTCCGTTAGTTGCCATAGCATGATAGTGCCAGGTATGATAAAAATCATAATCGACAGCCAAGCTAATATACTTTACCCAATCGTCTTTTTGCGCTAAAGTTAATTGCAAAGTAGTGCCCGCAGCATTATTTTCAATCAGCATATCCATTTTATTAAAAGAAATAATAATTAATTACGAAGCAATTATAGGACTACGGTAGAGTGGAAAAAAATCAACAGTCGAAAAAGGATCTAGCGATCTTTCGTTTAAAAGTGCATTGTATAATTCATTATTGGCAATATACCGCCAGCTATTAAATTCGAAAYATAAATTAGAGAAACCCATCTTCCAACCAAAAAGGTTATCTTCTTTAAAATTAACACCCCCACCCAGGTTAAAGTATTTATATCCTAATTGTCTACCAATTATGGTAATTTCATCAGTTAATAATTTAGCTGGCGATTCGAACAGGTAAGCGGTTCTGGTAGCCAAAAGGTGCACCTGCATAATTTCTTTGGTACAAACTACTATGGCGCCAGATATGGCTATCCCATCTTTATACACCAAAAAAAGCTTGCTATCAAATTCATCAGAAGAAAGTAGCGCAACGAAATAGGCATTATTAAAAAGGTAATGGTCTTTTGCGCCTATTCGAATCATATTTTCGGTATATATTTCAGAAAATATACCCGCATCATTAATATCGGTCGAAATTCGGACTTCATAATCGCGCTTTCGTAACCGCCTGATTTTTTCTTTTACGCTTTTTCGGTAGCCTGCCCTTTGACTTTCAATGGTTGTGGTTAAATCGATTGCCACTGTTTTTCCATTGGCATATACTCCAGAAAACTTCTCCATTAACCTTTCCTGATTAAAAAACGGATGCAATCTGGAAAAAACGGTTACATTTTGACCAGTTTCGAGATACGCTATGAATGTATTTTTAAAGCGTTCCATAAAATCATCGTCCAAAGAATTGAAGTCCATGTTTGAAATAGGCCCTGTATATCCATAAACCGATGTAAAATCAAAAAAATCGGAACCAGGAATGTTTCTCTTCAAAAGTGGGAATGCAATGTAATTTTCGCCTTCCTCATACACAAACAGTATAGGTAAACCACTTTTATCTAAAGAGTGATAATACCAGGTGTGATAAAAATCGTAATGCAAAGCACGCTTTACATATGCAGACCATTCTTGTTTATCATCAATTGTAATAATCTTTCTCATTTCGAGCTATTAAATTAGGGTAGATTTAAAGTAACTAGTTTAGTTTGTGGCAAGTAAAACAGATGAATTAATTACCATTTTTATGAAATCTTCCTGCTGTGAAACAGGTTGAAAGCCTACTTTTTTATAAATAGAATAAGCAGCCAGGTTATCTGAATGTACTTCTAAGAAAATGTGTTTAAGGTTAAGGTTATAAAAGGCATATTTTAACAACATTAAAGAGGCATTATAGCCTATGCCCTTCCCCCAGTATTTCTTTTCGCCGATGAAGAGGTGAAATTCTGCACTATCGTTTCCGATATCGAGCAACTGAATATTGCCAATGTATTCATTGGTGTTTTTTACGCAGATGGCAAAACGTTTTTCGTTGGTCAGATTTAGTTTATTTAATAGCCATTGTTTTTCAACTTCGGCGGTAATTGGCTCTTTTAACACAAATTTGGTGTACGACCACACTTCAGGATCGTTTCTCCACTTGTACGACACATCTGCATCTTTTAACGCTAATGGCCTTAGGTAAATCTGAGTGTTCATATGAGCGGTTTTAAAGCTTTAACAATTACTTTCATATCGGTTATGCTGTAGCGGTGATCAATTGGTAACGAAACAAGATGTTTAGCCAGAAAGTATTCATAACTATCAACATGTGCCCATTCGTAAACATTAGGCCAATAGGTGGCTACAAATATTTTTTGATTGATGAGCTGCTGTTTAATAGATGGATCTTCTCCCAGAAGTGGGTAAACCATCGGCACATCCTCTTCAGAAAAATTTAGCCTCAAAATATTTTCCTGCCCCAGGTGCTCATCCAGATAAGCAAAGTTCTTTCTTCTGATATCGGCGCACTTATCGTAATCGATGCTGGAAAGAATGGTTTTTGTTAATACCGACATCTTTTTGATTTCGTTATTGCACAGCTGCTTGTTGTTTTCTATATAATCGGCATAGCCCTCTTCAATATTGATATCGATACTTTTAATCAGGTGAGCAAACCGATCTGTTGATTGATCCTGTTTTAAATTTAAACCCAATGTTTTAGAGATATTAAGATAGGCGCCATCGGGTACGCCGAAAAACTTGCGGCATGAGTAGAAGGTATCGCAATTGTTTACCGGCTTAGAAAAAAATGCTTGGGCATTATCTATAATCAGGTTCTTGATTTTTTTAGCCAGCTTTTTAAYGGTTTCCGTTTTAAGTCCGAAGTAATTGGTGTAAAGTAAGCAGCAATGTTCGCCTATTTCAAAATCTATTACCGGATCTAAATCTTCATCTATATGATAAAAGTGATATTGTACATTTAGCTTTTGTAGCGGTTCTAGCAAAACCTCGCAGGTATAGTATGGAAGATATATGGTGGAGTATTTTCTTGTCCTTAACACATACTCCAGTGCATTTCTGCCGGTATTAAGTGCAATTAAATCAGGGTAATAAAGTTCCCCTTTTGATAATTCTAGCGGGATGTAGCCACCTATCGTTTTGGGTGAGTGCGTTTCTGTTTCCATCGTTTTGTCCTCTACCCTTGATCTGCTTTATACATTCTGCTTTCTACAGGTCTGTAATATTCCTGTAAACTGGCAGGTACCCTGGCGTTGTAACCAATAATCTGCCTTAAATCGCTATCTATTTTTTCGCCAAATTCGTATCCCAAAAATCTGGGATAATCGAATTGTTGTTTGATGTAAGGTTTGGTAAAACCTAAGGTTAAAGCTCTACGCTGTTTGCGGGTGAAATTAATCCCCCCTGCATGCCAGATATTGGAATCGAATAATATAATGCTTCCTTTTTTGGCAATAGCTTGTTTAGCGAAAGCTTTAAAGTGCTTTTCTTCGGGTTTAATATCTAATTTATGAGAACCCGACAAAAAGTGTGTGGCGCCATTAAAAATGGTAAAATCATCCAGCACAATAATCATCTGGATCATAAACTTAGATTCAGCGGAAAATGTACGTACATCGCGATGGATATTCTGAATATAAGACTTGGCCTTCTTGGTGTTAATTACTCCATTTATCCCATTAAGAATGTAGTTTCCGCCCAAAAAATCACGGATTTCTCTGTGGCAGTACAATTTACTCAAAAGCTCGATAGCGAAATTATCTTTCTCAAGCAAATGATGTAATGTTCCCTCCATATTTTCTTCAATTCCATTTAAAACCTGTATTTCTCTTCTTAACAGATAAGAAGTTTCGAAACCTGTGGTTATTTCTGAAATTAATTTCTGATTGATTGCCTTTTCATATACAACCCATCCATACTCATCAATAGCTTCCCTAAAGTCGGCTAAAGTGGCTCGTTTGTAAATAAATGTATTGTTCACAATTTTAGGTTTAGTTTATTTATTTGGTTAGTTATTGGTGTGCAAAGGTTGGTTAAGCCTGTAAATGCATAATCTTAAAGAGTTCTGCATTCACGATATTCACATCAAACTTTGTTTTTGCAAATTCATGCCCTTTGTTTCCAAAAGCAATAATATCATCACTGTTATTAATAAAATATTCCATTTTATTGGCTAGTGCACCGGCATCTTTAATCGGGATAAGAAATCCATTGGCCTGCTTAAGGTCGTTATTAACAGTTTCACGGCACCCTACAGAGTCGCAGGTAATTACTGCCCTGCCTATGGCCATTCCTTCGAGCACACAGCGTGGAACGCCTTCTCCATAATAAGAAGGATGCACCATTACCGAAGAGCGCTCTATATCTGGACGCACATCATCAACCTGTCCGATGTATTGAATCGTATCTCCACTCGCAATTTTTTGATACAGCTCGGGTGCAATGGCGTCAATATTCGGATCGTATGGTCCAATGAGTTTAAAAACGGCTTGCGGAAACCTTTGCTTAACTAATTTAGCGGCATCGTAATATTCTTTAATGCCTTTTGCATTAATGAGCCGCGATACCATTAAAAAGGTTATGGGCGAGGTGCTTGGTTTAGAATAGTGATAATGACTTAAATCTACCCCCGATCCGTTAACCACATAAACCTGGTGTTTTTTATTCAGGATCTTCAGATCGATTAAGCGTTGAGAATCGTCTTTGTTCTGAAAAATAATATTTAAACGTGGATTGGGTTTCAGACTTAGTTTTAGTAATAACCTTGTTATTTTAACAATTAGTTTATTACCGGATGAATTATCGGTAAAGTTATAACCCAAGCCAGTAAGCATGGGGGCAATTAGTTTAACCTTGCATATTTTAGCTAAAAAAGAGCCGTAAATAACAGGTTTAAAGGTGTAGGGGAAAAAAATATCAGGTTTTATTTGCCTGATGAGTTTATATAGCGAAAAGATAAACCTTAAATCGGATATGATAGAAACATTACTACCATCTAATTTACTCTCGTAGGTAATTACATTCAGTTCTTTCAGTTTACTCCGAACAGATTCTTGTTCAATTTTTGGTGTAAACACAAAAACCTGGTTATGTTGCTGCATTTTTTCGATCAGCTTCCCTCTAAAATCGAGCAGGGATCTGGAAGAGTCGCAAACGATAAAAATCTTTTTACTTGTTATATTCATCATGTCAAAATTTTAATTTAAACTGCAAAGCCACCTATCCAGGTGGCTTATTACAGAAAAAATATGAAGGTTTTGCTTTACCTACCTGGCACCAGCATTTGCCGTAACAATTGCAGGCACACTCGCCGCATCGTTAAGGAATGATGCATACTCATACTCTGGAACCCAGGTAGAAACTACCGTTGTTATATTGTTTGCACCACATTTATCGTAAATATTGGTGGTAATACCGCTAAAATATCCTTCCGGATCACTTGCCACTTTTGTAGTTAATGGTTTAACACAATTTGAGAAATACTCATTATCTGTTCTCACTATACCACCTGCTCTTGTACCAATAGAGTAACCAGAGTTGTTAAGGTGATAGTTGTTAAACATGTGTACACTACCATAATTCATTGATGGCTCTCTTTCGGTAATATTGTACCACATGTTGTGGTGCATGGTTACATGTAATTTACCTTTATCTGCTTCGTGACCTTCGATACCACCACTAATTAGTACTGATAGGTTGGTATCGTGGAATTTACTCCAGGAAACAGTTACATAATCAGATTCTCTGGTAATGCAAATATCTTTACCCCAATATTCCCAGCCATGAGTACGATCTGTAGAGAAATCGCAATGATCTACCCAAACATGGTGAGCAGCATCTTTGATTTGCACTGCTGCCTGTTCTACGTAATTTTTAAAAGTGATGTTCTGAATTATAATGTTACTTACTGTATAAATAAATAGATTCACACCCTCAATAACAGCTCCAGATCTACCAATAATAGATTTGTTTGATTTTACATAAACAATATCCTTACCAGCGCCTTTAATGGTACCACTTACATAAATAGTACGTGTAATGTTATCACCAACAGCTGCTTTTAATTGATCAAGGGTTGTTACTGTAGTTTCGACACCACCCTGGCCACCTGTTGTTTTACCATTTACTAAAGCATAACCTACTAAGGCTACATTTATAGTTGTATTTGCAGG
>NZ_JBFTQI010000221.1:0-7838 GCF_056398925.1 Pedobacter sp. 01T416_2 | reverse complement strand
GGTAACGAGAATGTGGAAACTGAAAGATATATCCAGCAATATACCAAAATAAAAAAGCTAGGCAATATACCTAGCTTCAACAATATCGATAAAGAAAAAGTGCTGACTGCCGGTCAGGAGCTTTTCCTTTAATTGGTTTCGAAAAAACAAAATTATCTCTACCAATTACATATTCTAAAAATCTGGCGTCATTCCCGCGCAGGCGGGAATCTTAAAACATATTGCATTAAGATTATTCATAAGTTTTCCTTTTTTTGGAGGCATTCATGAGCACTCCGTGGTTCCCAATCAAGTTGGGAATGACGCACCGCCGAAGCCTATTGCTGCAGACTCAAGTATTTATTTCTCAGTTAAATAACCAGACTTTTTAAGAAAATCGGCCCAAACCTGGTATCCTGCCGGAATAAGGTGTAAACCATCTTTGGTAAGTTCTGCTCTTAAGTGTTTGTCCTGATCGGTAAAATTTGGATACAGATCGATAACCGTTACATTTTTAGCCGTAAATTTTCTGATTTCATCATTTAACCAAAGAATATGTTCGTCTTTGCCATAATGGTTTTTAAATTTTTCGAAAGCACTGTTTACTGGTAAAAGCGTATTGAAATAGATGTGTGTTTTCTTAGAACCTTTTCTGATTCTGGCAATCATTGTTTTATAATTTCTTAAGATCACACTATCTGGAATATTCCGGGAGATATCATTTATACCAATCAGGATAAAAACCTTTGTCGGTTTGCCATCAATTACATCTTGTAAACGCTCTAAAACACCAAAAGTAATATCGCCAGAAATTCCCCTGTTTTTTGCCTGTGGCAGATCTAAAAGTTTAGCCCAATCCGTGCCAGCTGTAATGCTGTTACCCAAAAAGACAAAATCTGTTTTAGATTTTGGATCGGCTTTAAACTTCGCTACCTGCTCAACATATTTCCCAGGACGGTAAGTGCTGTCCCATTTAACTACCTGAGCCGTAGCTGCTGTAAAACTCAGTGTAAATACAACAACGGTTACCAATAACTTGTTAAAAAGTGCTTTCATATTATACTTTTATAAAGGCCTAAAATACTATTTTGCCTGAACTAAAATATCCGGATAATCAGAAATAATACCATCAACATTTAAGGCTTTTAATTTCTGAATATCGGCTAAGGTATTGGCAGTCCAGGGAATGATTTTTACACCATCAGCATGTGCTTTTTTAACCAATTCTTCATTCACCATTTGCCAAACCGGACTTAAAATAAAGGGTTTATAACCTAAATCGGCAATATTTTCTTCATATGTTTTTTTATTGGCAACCAAAAAAGAGGTTTTTATTTTAGGATACTTTTCGTGAATAATCTGGATCGTCCTTTTATCAAAAGATTGGATTACTACAAAATCAGCGATTTTTTTCTTTAAAATTACATCCATTAAAAGTTTAACAAACTCTTCGGGTTTAGGGTTGGTAATCCCATCTTCTTTTTCGTTACATTTAGTTTCTATGTTATAAAAAAACTGCATGCGCTTATTTGCCTTAATATCGTGCTGAACCGCATCTACTAGGTCAGAAAGTAATGGAAGATATGTTTTTTCTTTTTTCTGCTGAGGAAATTGCTCATAATACTTGGTACCCAGATCAAACTGTTTAATTTCAGCGTAGTTCATTCCAAAAATCGGATATTTCTTAGCATCTGTTATCGGAATATCTTTCCCTTCTGGTGTAAGCATAAATGCCGGACTTAGATAATCATCGTGCGTTACTACCACTTTACGGTCTTTAGAGATATGGGTATCCATTTCCAAAGTAGTAATTCCTTCTATTTTCATGGCGTTTAACATCGCCAAAATGGTGTTTTCGGGCATAAGCCCCCTTCCGCCACGATGTGCTTCTGCGCTAAATACCGGAAATTTAACTTCCTGACTAAATGATTTAACTGCAAATGCAGACAAGAAAATAAAAATTGCTGTTGTATTAAGTTTCATATTTAGAAGGGATTTTATAGTGGCGTCAGCTGTTACCATCTGACACTATTAATCTATAATTGGTTTAGCTTTTAAAATTAATAATCTGTCAGATGGTAACATCTGACAGCACAGGATCCGACAGCACGGAACAGATATAAGGATGTTAAGCATTAATTTCCGCCTCAAATTTTTCTCCGAAGCGGTCGGTGGCCACAACCTTTACTTTTTTAACCGATGGTTCGAAATGTGCCATAAACAAATGATCTGTTGATCTTGGTTCCACAAATGGTCGCGGATTTGGCAGTTTATCACCTTTGTACAATTTAAGGGCTAAAGGGTCAAATCCATCTTGTTGAGCTAACAAGCCCATTGGTTTGCCGTCAAGGAAATATTCTACTTTCCATTCAGGATCATAATTCCAAACGTTGGCAATTAATCTTTTCTGATTCGTTAAGGTATCTACATAAATATCAAGCTGTTCTTTCCTATCTCTTCCGGTAGATTTATAGTACCATTTCAAATTGGTTCCATCTACTTCGTAAACGCCGTAGCCACGTGGTGTACCATCCTCGCAAATGGGGCCTGTCCACCAGCCACCACAAACAGTACCATGGTTATGTTCGTAAATGCCGTTCTTGATTACATTTTTATTAAAATGCGTATGTCCTGACATGATATGAACATTTTTGAAATCTTTTAATACGGCATAAAAATCATTGTTATTTTTAACTGCATTATGTACCGGAATATGGAGGCAGATAATCAGCAATGCATCTTTAGGCACCAGCTGCAGATCTTTGGCTAGCCATTCTAACTGCGTTGGGGTGATGTACCCATCGTAAGTTCTTTCTACCCCCAAATAACGTACATCATCTAAAACCACATAATGAGCCTTACCTCTGTTAAAAGAGTAATAAGTTGGGCCATAATGTGCTTGAAAAGTGCGGTCAGAGGTATCATCTCCTCCTTGCCTGTAATCCTGATCATGATTTCCTAATGCCTGGAAAAATGGAATCCCGATTTTGGCAATAGCCTCATCATATGCAGGAAAAAGATCAAAATTATCCCAAACTAAATCACCGACGCCGATGCCATGAACTGGTGTTTTCCCCATTGCTTTTACCACTTCTCTTGTATCAGGAACCGAGGTTTCCATCATCTGCGCGACATCTTTCTTATTCTTCACCTGAGGATCGGCCCAAATGATAAAATTATGTTTGTTATCATTTTGTTTTAGCGGCTTAAGATCGAAGTTTAATTTACCTGCTGTATCTGGTTTATAATAATGGCGTGCGATACTGCTCTCAGTTTTAAACTCATAACCAGAAGGTGTGCTTATCCAAACAAAACGGGCAAGCTCATGGAGTTTAATTTCATAGTTTCCGTTTTTATCGGTCTGCACCACACTGTAACCATCAGAAATCACTACTCCTGAAATAGCTTTTCCTTTACTTAATATCCTACCAGAAATTTTGTTTTCTAATAGCGATGAAAAAGAAAAAGCTTTGATACTAACGAATAGCGTTGTACCTAAGAGTGCAGATTTTTGAATAAAGGATCTTCTATTCATTGTGAATGATTTTTTATTTACTGCGGAAGAATATAAAATAATTTCTTCCGCAGATGACAAAGATTTTTATAGATATTTTTAACTTTTTATAATTTATTATCTTATTTCAGTTGCGTTAGCAGGCTCAATATCTGTGAGTGCTGAGGTTTTAGTTAAAAGAATTGGAGTTTGCGTTCTTGCTTTTACCCATTTATTTAATTTTGTATCATAAGCACCGCCTAAAAGGTAGAAATAGCCTAAATCTGCAGTTAAATAGGTTAACGATTGTGTATTTGTACCTGCCCTGTAAAAAGGTTGAGGAACTAAATTTTGAGGATTAATGACATCGTAAATATCAGTATTACCAATTCTGTAACCTCCACCATAATTAGGGGCACCGCCAGATTGATATAAAAGCCCGCCAGTACTAACCCACAATACATCGATAGGTACAGTAGCTCCGGTAACCTCAATACCTCTAAATACTGCCATTCCGAATGCATTACCACTATTTGCCATTAAACCAGTGGTGGCATTACCAGTTACTGTACTAGCTGAGTTAAAACGATCGCTCACCTTATTATAATCTAATGCCCTAATCCATTTTGATGAGGCAATTGATGTAGAATTAGCGCCGTTAATTAATTTATTTATACCACCAACATAAAAAAATTCGCCTTTGCTTACAGTGCCAGAAGTTAGATTTATTTTGTATGTACGCTGCTGGCCAGTTGCCCAACCTTGTGCTGGTACACCCGTTGGTACAGATGCTCCAGCATTGTTAGAAACTATCAAAGAAAAAGGCGTGTTGGCAAAATTAATATCTTTAGTAGCCCTGAGCTGAACGTATTCATTGTTGCCATCACCACCATTTACATCACTTATAAAGCCTGAAATTACACATTCAGGAGCATCAATGTTAGTGCTTAAAGCGCCAATATCATTTGCATTAGTTATGCGTAGTTGTGGAAGTATTTTATCATTAACGATTTTATTGATTATTATCCCTTTATAATTACCAGAATATGGTGGCTTTACAGATGCAAATGACGCTTTTGGATCGGTATAGAATCCGAAATCATTTGTACCATCATTTAAAACTTTATCGCCCGCTAAGGTTTCTGTAGCAGATAACGTTGGATTGAATGTACATTTATAAATAGTTAGCAAAGTACATTCGTACCTATCCGGATAAGTAGCTATTAGATTGCCATATCCTCTAGAAATATATAAAGTTTTACCTGAAGCAATTTTAGTAACATCAGCAGCAGTTTTGCCCATAATTTGTAACGTACCATCAACACGTTTCAATACTCCACCTTCAATTTTAACATGAACAGAATCGCCAGGAACATATTTCGCGGCATCGACACCAATGTTTATGGCAATACCTCTTAATGAATCTAGCCCACCAACAATTCTAGTATTTTGAATGATGAGCAAACCCGATGGCAAATTATTGGTAGAATGATCAGAAATTACCTGCCCTTTAACCATACTGGCCCCACGCATATTTTCGGTTGTAAGCGTTACTTCGGTATTTTTATAAATTTTGCGTAAATCAACATTTGGGATAAACATACTCGGTGTTGATAATACGTAATCGGTATCTCTTTTACAACTTATTATAACTGCAATACACCCTAGTGCAAACAGCATATTTCTTATTATTTTATTCATAACTTTTTAATTCAATTTTAAATAATTATGGTTTCTGCCACCACATTAAGGTATTTATGTCATCAGCACCTTGTGCAGCTATTGCATTATTATACCTAGTTGGATTTGTTGATTGTGTTACCACTGGATAATTTAACCTTGCTGGCATTTTTTGGTTGTTAACCAAACCGGGTCCTTTTGGTAAAATAGGATGCCCGGTACGGCGATATTCAAACCATTGCTGAAAATCCACCAAAAACATTGCGTAGTATTTTTGTATATGAATCATCTCTAACTGACTATTTCCGGATGTGGTATTATCCAATGGAAGTGTTGAATCCCAATCTAAATTGGCTGCCTGTACATAATCAATAAACCTACTATCAGTTGTTGTACTGATGTAATTTGGCAACCAATAATTTATCGCATCAACCATTCCTTTGTAGTAATATTTTTCAGTTGGGCCACTAATCCATCCTCTTGCAGCAGCTTCTGCCAAAATAAAATCAACTTCGGCAGCATTCATAATTATACCTGTAAAACGATCAGTTTGTAAGGTGGGCTTATTTTCAGCATCAGAATTAAAGTGAGATAAAACCGAAAGACCAGATCCCTGAGCATAACCACTTGGAATACCAACAAAACCACCATTTGGTGCAGCATCTATACAAAAACGATTAACATTGTTACCTGTTAAATTACTATTCATACGGGGGTCATCCCATGTTACCAGATTACCCAAAAAGAAATTGCAAATAGGAATTCCTCTGAAATCAGCAGCTCTAATATTCACCATAAATGGTGATGAAAAAACTGCGGTACTACTGTTTGTTCCGTTCCATAAAATTTTAGCCGTGTGGGTATTATTTTGCATTATCGGATATTCTGATGGGTTGCCATCAACAATTTGTTTTATTTTGGCAATTATAGTTGGCGCAACTTCGGCTTTGCCCGATGCCCTTAATAATAATCGTAAATATAACGAGTTGCAAAACCTTCTCCATTTTGAAACATCGCCTTGAAAAACAGGATCGCCAGTGGTATTAATTGGCGTACCCTCTTTTAAAAGTTGGTTAGCTTGTTCTAATTTGGCAAACATATCAGCATAAATATCTTTTTGTCTGTCAAATTTAGGTTGTACGTTTCCCTCTTTACCTAAATTGGCTTCGCTATAAGGTACATCTCCATAAGTATCAGTTAATAATTGAGATACCCAAGTTTGAGCAACAAGTGATATGCCTTGATATGATTTGTTTAGCGATTCTGGCTTGCTGGCAATGGTATAAATATCTTTTAAATCAGTTAAAAATAAGTACCAATTGTTCCAGGTATAATCTGCCTGTGTTCTTCGTACATCGTACCTAAAAACACGACCTTCCGAATCGTTAATTTCAACCGTTACTTGCATTAGCTGGTTATTAAAATTCCAATTTCTGCTCATATTTGCGTTAAGAACACCAACTAAAGCAGGTGCTAATAATTGGTTTGCTGTTGTTGTGCTCTTGCCAATAGGATCGGTATTAACTCCGGTAAAGTCTTTTGTACAAGAATTAAAGGTTAAACCAATAATGGCTAAAAAAGTATATGCTAATGTTTGTTTATAATTTTTCATGTTGATAAAATTAAAGTCCAACTACTAAACGGGCTCCAAAAGTTCTGGTTGAAGGCAATTGGCCTGTTTCAAAACCTTGAACTATATCTCCTCCCGCTAATGTTCCAAACTCGGGATCGAAAGCTGGCCAAGGCGACCAAATAAATAAGTTACGCCCATAAACGCCTAGACTCAATTTAGTAAAACCTATACTTTTAAGCACTTTTTGCCCAAAATTGTATGTTAAATTTGCTTCTCTAAATTTTAAGTAATCCGTTCTAAATACACTTCCTTCTGCTTGCCCACTACCATAAATTGATTCGTAATAGGCATTCATATCGGTGGCTACCACATCATTTTTACGGTACGTTCCATCAGGATTTAGAAGTACCCCGTCGCCAACTATGCCATTATATCTTCCTGGCAAGGTAATACTATGTTTACCTAACGATGCCATTCTAGAAAATGTTAAAGAATGCCCAACTGCGCCTAATTGTGCATCAAACAATGCACTAACACTAACATTTTTATAAGTAATACTAGTGCCAAAACCAAACCTAAATTGAGGTATTGTGTTACCTAAATACAGCAAATCAGGATTTTCTAGCGCTACTCCTGTGGTCGGATTAAAAACTATTTGCCCATCTGGTGAACGTAAATAACCTCTACCATACATATCGCCCATGCTACCGCCAACATTGGCAACCACTTGTCCGCCACCTAGCGCACCAGTACGTAACACAACTGAACTATCTGCCAGTTCTCTAATTTTATTTCTATTGGCCGAGAAGTTTGCATTTACCTCCCATTTAAAAGTACGAGATTTTAGCGGTGTAGCATTTATAGCAAGCTCAATGCCTTTATTATCTACCCTACCCACATTTATTACTTGAACATTATAACCGGAGGCCTTATCAACAATGCGACTCAAAATCTGATTTTTGGTGTTTCCGCTATACGCTGCAAAATCAAAGTTTAATCGGTTGTTAAATAATTTTAAATCTAAACCAAGCTCAATTGTAGTCGTTTTTAGTGGCTTTAAATCGGGATTTGGCAAAACACGTGGATTATTCATCGCGCTATCAGGGTAAATAC
>NZ_JBFTQI010000220.1:0-7862 GCF_056398925.1 Pedobacter sp. 01T416_2 | reverse complement strand
GTTAACAACCTATCAAGCTAGGGAATTGATTAGAGGGAAAGCGACAGATATTTATAAAGAACCGAATGTACAATTGAGATTTGCTAATTTTAAAGTTAGTGTTCTTGGTGAAGTGAATGCTCCATCAGCTTATACATTGCCTAATGAGAAAGTATCGATTCTTGATGCCTTGAGTTTAGCTGGAGATCTGACCATATATGGGCGCAGAGAAAATGTACTTGTAATCCGTGATAATAACGGAAAGAAAGAATTCGCCCGACTAGACTTAAACTCATCAGAAATTTTTAATAGTCCCTATTATTATTTAAAGCAAAATGATGTTGTTTATGTCGAGCCAAACAAACGTAAGGTTTCGGCCTCTAATTCTGCCCAGATACAAACCATAGGTGTAATCGCATCCGTAATATCCGTAATTGTATTGGCAATAAGTAGTTTCAAATAATAATCGAGCTTAGTTTATACATGAATAATTTTCAAGAAAATCCGAATATAGAAGAAGAGGAAAGTGTTGATTTAAAAAAAATATTTTCAAAAGTTGTAGAAAAATGGCCCTGGTTCTTTGTGAGCATTATAATTTGTTTACTAGCTGCATTTTTATATGTGAAATTTACCGCTCCTAGTTATCAGATCACTGCTAGGGTTCTGGTTAATGACGATGAAAAGGGTGGGGGTATGGCAAAAGAAGCGGGCGCTTTGATGGATTTAGGCGGACTATTAGGGTCCAAGAATTCTGTCGATAATGAAGCTGAAATTCTCAAAACACGTTTTTTGATGGAGCAGGTAGTTCGTAAAATGGAACTTAATATTACCTATAGTACCAGAGAAAATTTTATTAAAAGAGAAATTTATGATGCGCCATTTAAATTAGAAATAATAAATGGAATTGATACAATTAAAGCAACTGCGCTCGATATAGAAAAAATTAATAATGGTAAATTCAGAATAAAGGGTAAAAAAATAGATAAAGAAGTCTCTTGGAACCAACCCTTTAAGTTAGATGATGTCGGCCTGGTAAAATTGGTTCCAAAATTTGGTAACTATGCTTTTTCTAATACATATGCCGTACTTATAACTTCATTAGACGAACGTGTAGCCACATTGATGAAGAATCTGTCTGTTACGGTTTCTAATAAACAGGTAACTATTATAGATTTAGGATTATCTTATCCATTACAAAAGAAAGGAGAGGATATTCTGAATACCCTGATTGGACAATATATTGCATCTAGCTTGTACGATAAAAATATAATAGCCGATAGTACAACCAAATTTATCCAAAACCGTTTGGGCAAGATTGCTAATGAGCTGGGGGATGTTGAAAGTAGGGTTGAAGAATTTAAGAAAACTAATAAGCTTGCCGATATGTCGGAACAAGGTAAACTTTTAGTTCAAAACTCAGGGGAGTTTGCTTCAGAGTTAGCTAAGGCCGAAACACAAGTTGCTATATTGGATGATTTGGAAAAATATCTCAAAGATGAAGGTAAAAATAAACGTGTTTTTCCAACATCGTTACTTCCTCAGGATATGGTTTTCTCAGGCATTATGAATCAATATAATGCACTGTTGATCGAACGAGATAAACAGTTGTTGAGTGTAACTGAAGAAAGTCCTTTTGTTAAAAATATTGATGATCAAATCGCTGGATTACGGAATGGAATATTGGCTAATATTCAGAGTACTAAAAATACCTTTGTTGTAACGCGGGATAAATTACGTAGTCAAGTAAACCAAACAGAAGGGAAGATATCGGGTGTTCCTCAAATTGAGAAAGATTATTTAAAGCTGGCTCGGAATCAAAAAATCAAAGAAGAGCTTTATATATTTCTAATGCAGAAAGCAGAAGAAACTGCGATATCTAAAACCTCTAACATTTCAATTGCTAAAACGATAGATCCACCAAAAGCCAATGTGGAGCCAATAAGTCCTAAACAAAAAGTTATATATTTAGCAGGGTTTTTTGCTGGTTTAGTTATACCACTTATATTTATCTTTATCTCTGATTTCTTTAATACAACCATTTCTACAAAAGAAGATATTACAGCAAAAACCAATGTCCCGGTTATTGGAGAAATCAGTCACAATGAATATAATGATAATTTAATCGTTGCTAACAAAGAGAGATCAGCCATTTCTGAGCAATTCCGTGCGCTGCGAACAAACCTTTCCTTTTATCTGAAAAGTAAGGAAGAAAAAATTATACTACTTACATCTAGTATGAGTGGAGAAGGTAAATCTTTTACAGCTATTAATTTAGGCAATATTTTAGCCCTGGCCGGGAAAAAGGTATTGTTGATGGAATTGGATTTAAGAAAACCCGGCCTTTCGGCTAAGTTAGGTGTTTCAAATGATATTGGTTTTAGTAATTACACCATAAGTAGTGATGTTAAAATTCAAAGCATTATTAAGCAACTTGCCATTAATAAAAATATGTTTATTATTTCGTCTGGGCCCTTACCACCAAACCCTGCCGAGACCTTAATGAGTGAGCATACGCCTGTTCTGATAGAAGAATTAAAAAAGCAATTTGACTATATCATCATGGATGCTCCACCGGTGGGGATAATTACTGATGCCCAACTGTTGGCTAACTATGCTGACGTGACACTGTATTTAGTTCGACAAAAAGTAACCCATAAAGATCAGTTAGCTATCGTTGAAGATCTTTACAAGAAAGGTAAAATGAAGAAACTGGGTATAGTTGTGAACGATATTGTTAGCAAATATTACGGGTATGGTTACGGCTACGGTAATTATGGAGAGGTCAAAAAAAGTTCAATTTTTGAGAGGGTATTTAGTAAATTCAAATGACGCAAGATAATATAAAATGAAAACTGCACTAATAACAGGAATTACAGGACAAGATGGTGCTTATTTAGCAGAATTACTGCTTGAAAGGGTTATATGGTTCATGGAATTAAGAGAAGAAGTTCGATGTTCAATACTGATCGTATTGATCATTTATATCAGGACCCACATGAGGACAATGTAAGATTTAAATTGCATTATGGGGATTTAACAGATTCAACCAATTTAATTCGTATTGTTCAAGAGGTACAACCAGACGAAATTTATAATCTAGGCGCGATGAGTCATGTGAAAGTGTCCTTTGATTCTCCCGAATATGTAGCTAATGTTGATGGTATAGGAACGCTAAGAATATTGGAGGCAGTGCGAATTTTGGGGCTAGAAAAGAAGACCAGAATATATCAAGCATCAACTTCCGAATTGTATGGTGGTATGCCGGAGAATAAAAATGATAAAGGATTTTATGATGAAAATTCACCTTTTTATCCACGCTCACCATATGGCGTCGCGAAGATTTATGGTTTTTGGATCACTAAAAACTATCGGGAGGCCTATGGCATGTTTGCTTGTAACGGCATCTTGTTTAATCATGAAAGTCCTTTACGTGGCGAAACTTTCGTAACGCGTAAAATCACTAGAGCTGTAGCTAAAATCGCTCAAGGTTTACAAAGCAAATTGTATTTGGGCAATTTGGATGCAGAACGAGATTGGGGGCATGCTAAAGATTACGTAGAAGCCATGTGGCGGATCCTACAACAAGATGTGGCAGAAGATTATGTTATTGCAACAGGAGTTACCACGCGGGTAAGAGAATTTGTACGAATGGCTTTTGCTGAAGTTGGTATTGCAATCGAATTTAAAGGAACTGGTATTGAAGAAAAAGGATATGTAGTTGCCTGTGGTAATAAAGGTTATCAACTTGAATTAGGGACTGAGGTTGTGGGGGTAGATCCCGCATATTTCCGTCCAACTGAAGTAGATCTTTTAATTGGCGACCCTACAAAATCCAAAACTAAGTTAGGCTGGATTCCTAAATATGACCTAGCTGCTTTAGTAAAGGAGATGGTAGCTGCGGATGTTGATCATTTCAGCAAAGAACAATTATTGAAAGCCCATGGCTATGTTATTAAAAATCAGTACGAATAATGTCTGAGGTTTATTTAAATGATAAATCCGCTAAAATTTACATTGCTGGTCATAGAGGAATGGTTGGCTCTGCGATTTTACGGAAATTAAAAAGTGAGGGTTTTAGCAATATTGTAACTAGGTTATCAAATGAGCTAAATTTGAAAGATCAGACTGCCGTAAATGATTTTTTTGATTTAGAAAAGCCAGAATACGTATTTTTAGCAGCTGCCAAGGTCGGCGGTATCATTGCCAACAATACTTATAGAGGTGAATTTTTGTACGATAATTTGATGATTCAAAGTAATGTTATTGAAGCATCTAGAAATGCCAATGTGAAAAAATTGATGTTTTTAGGCTCCTCATGTATTTATCCAAAAATGGCGCCACAACCCTTGAAGGAAGAATACTTATTAACTGGTGAATTAGAATTGACGAATGAACCTTATGCGATTGCAAAAATTGCTGGCATTAAAATGTGTGATGCATATCGAAATCAGTATGGTTGTAATTTTATATCAGTAATGCCAACTAATCTATACGGTATAAATGATAATTATCATCCAGAGAATTCTCATGTTTTGCCTGCATTGATACGTCGATTTGATGATGCAAAAGCACAAAACGCTCCTTATGTAACAATATGGGGTACTGGATCTCCCAAAAGAGAGTTTTTATTTGCTGATGATTTGGCTGACGCCTGTTACTTTCTAATGCAAAGTTATAATGATAGTGGATTAGTAAATATAGGTTGTGGAGAAGATTTGAGTATTAAAGATTTGGCATTAATGATTAGTGACGTTATAGGCTATAAAGGAGAAATACGGTTTGATAGATCGAAACCCGATGGAACCCCTCGGAAATTAATGGATGTTTCAAAGTTAACATCACTTGGATGGAAGTACAAAACCAATCTTATTGATGGGATATCTCTGGCTTATTCAGATTTTAAGAGTAATCCGTTAACGAAAATAATTTAGCAATGATTTGTAAATTAGTAGAATGGGATTCAAATTTTTTTTCCAAGAAAATTTATAAAGCTACTCTAAATAATAACTTTACAGACGAGGAAAAGACTGAAATTCAAGATTTAAATGCCGATTTAATTTATATAGTAGCTTCGGAGCCAAATCCTAGTTTGATTAAGAATATTACTAACCTTGGCGCTCTCTTATACGACAAGAAAGTAACTTACAAAAAATCATCTTTTTTTGATCAAAAAGAATTTACTAATAATTTATCTTTTAATTCTGCAATAAATTTGAGTTCTAATCTTGAAAAAATGGTTTATCAAAGCGGTAAATATTCGAGATTTAATTTAGATAGAAATTTAAACTATAACTACGAAAGGCTCTATAGAACTTGGATTGATAAATCTTTAAGCAGAGAATTAGCCGATGAAGTATTAGTTGCAGTTGATCCTACAAATAACGAAGTGGGTTTTATAACCTTGAAAAAAACCGAATATGCAGGGAATATTGGTCTTATTGCCGTTGATGAAAAATATAGAGGGAAAAAAATTGGTGTCGATTTACTTTTGATGGCTGATCAGTGGTATAAAGAAAACAGTGTCAAAGAAGCAACTATAGTTACTCAATTAGATAACATTCCTGCTTGTAACTTATATGAAAAAATGGGCTACAGTTTGGATAAATTAGAATACATATTTCATTTATGGAAGAAATAAAAAAAATTCCTTTTAATAAACCGTTTTTAACGGGGAAAGAAAACCATTATCTATATCAAGCAGTTTTATCTGGAAAAATCTCTGGTGATGGTGTCTTTACGAAAAAGTGTCACACTTTTTTTGAACAAAAATACCACTTCAAGAAAACTCTATTAACAACATCATGTACGGATGCCTTGGAAATGGCATCAATACTAATTGATATTAAGCCTGGTGACGAGATTATTGCACCTTCCTATACATTTGTGTCTACCGTAAATGCATTTGTTTTGCGTGGAGCCAAAATTGTTTTCGCGGATAGCTGTGCTGAGAATCCTAATATTGATATAAAACAAATAGAGGCATTAATTACAGATCGAACAAAAGTAATTATCCCGGTGCATTATGCCGGAATAGCCTGCGATATGGATGAGATCATGGCTTTGGCGAAGAAATATAATTTATATGTAGTGGAAGATGCTGCCCAAGCTATAGATTCATACTATAAAGGAAGTCCACTCGGCGGAATTGGCCATCTGTCAGCTTTTTCATTTCATGAAACTAAAAATATAATATCTGGAGAGGGTGGTCTGCTGGCAATAAATGATGAGAAATTTTCTGAAAGGGCTGAAATTATTAGAGAAAAAGGAACAAATAGGTCTCAGTTCTTTAGAGGAGAGGTAGATAAATATGGATGGGTAGATATTGGATCGTCATTTTTGCCCTCTGATATTATTGCGGCATTTTTATATGCACAGCTGGAAAATTTAGACGAAATTCAATTTAGACGTAAGCAGATTTGGAATCAATATTATTCTTTGTTGAATAAATTAGAAGAGCGTGGGGTGCAATTGCCTTATATCCCTGATTATGCAACTAACAACGCTCATATGTTTTATCTAGTTTGCAATTCTTTAGAGGAGCGGTCAAGACTTATTTCAGCACTGAAAGAGAAAGGAATCTTGTCGGTGTTTCATTATTTATCGTTGCATAAATCTCCGTTTTATAGTAGTCGGTATAAAAGCCCTGAATTGGCAAATTCAGATAGATATACTGATTGTTTACTTCGACTACCTCTTTTTTATGAATTGACTAATGACGATGTAGACTTAATTTCAGATACGATAATTGAGTTTTATAGACATATTTAAAGCAAATGCTAACCAAAATTAAAGATTTTTTTAGTAAGGGGCATGAAAGAAGCATAAAAGCTAAAAAGAATATTTTGGCAATGCTAGTAATTAAAGGTATAAGTATTTTAGTGGGGCTTGTACTTGTGCCTCTTACAATTAATTATGTTAGTCCCGAACGTTATGGGATATGGGTAACTATTTCCTCAATTATTGCTTGGGCTAGCTTCTTTGATATTGGCTTTGGCAACGGCATGAAAAATAAATTTGCCGAATCACTTGCAAAAGATAGAAAAGATTTGGCAAAGGTTTATGTCAGTACTACTTATGCTATTTTAACGATCATAACATTACTTTTATTAATCATATTTTTTTTCATAAATATTTTTTTAGACTGGAGTAAAATACTTAATGCGCCAAGGTATTTAAGTGGGGAACTGAGTACGCTGGCAATCATTGTATTTTCTAGTTTCGCATTTCAATTCGTTTTAAAGTTAATAACAACTCTGCTCTCTGCAATTCAAAAACCAGCGTTATCTTCTTTTTTTGATATGCTTGGACAATTACTGGTTTTAGCTCTGGTGTTCTTACTAACTAAATTTGGCGATGGATCACTAATTACACTAGGTTATGCTCTTGGGGGAGGACAAATTTTTATACTTCTTGTATCGACGTGCTGGTATTTTTCGAGAGATCTCAAAGAATATTCGCCAAAATTTAAATATGTTAAGTTTAAGTATGCGAAGGATTTGATGTCAATTGGATTGAAATTTTTTGTTATTCAGATTGTAGTTATAATTATTTATGAAACAAATAATATTATAATTATACAGTTATTTGGTCCAAATGAAGTGACAATCTATAATATATCTTATAAATATCTAGCGGTAGTACCAATGGTTTTTACCATTTTAATTGCACCATTTTGGATCGCCTTTACAGATGCATATGCCAAGCAAGACATACAATGGATGAAAGGTGTTTTAAACAAATTAAGAAAAGCTTGGGTTTTGCTACTTTTACTTTCAATATGTTTGGTAATTATTTCACCTTATGTTTACCAGATTTGGATTAAGGATTCTGTTACCATTCCTTTAGTGCTGACATCAGGAATGGCTTTTTTTACGATCGTGAAT
>NZ_JBFTQI010000219.1:0-7917 GCF_056398925.1 Pedobacter sp. 01T416_2 | reverse complement strand
CCTTGGCTCCCTGCTGATGCCTGATCTCTTTTCGGGCAGCATGGATGAAAGCGATATTTTAGCTGGCCTTCCCGATTTTGCACCAAAGGCCAAAAGGGTAATCTATCTGTTCCAGAACGGGGCGCCCTCGCAGCTCGAGTCTTTTGACTATAAGCCCAAGCTCAGGGAGATGATGGGACAGGAACTTCCTGCATCTATCCGTGCAGGGCAGCGGCTTACCGGGATGACAGCCAATCAGGCGTCCTTTCCACTGGTGGGCTCATACTATGATTTTAAACAATATGGCGAATCAAGAGCATGGATAAGCGACCTGTTTCCCCATACAGCAAAGGTGGTTGATGATATCTGTATCATTAAATCCATGTTTACCGAGGCGATAAACCATGATCCGGCACTGACTTTTTTCCAGACAGGGGCGCAACAGGGAAACCGGCCAAGTATGGGCGCCTGGCTCAGTTATGGGCTTGGCAGCGAAAATAAAAACCTGCCGGCTTTTACCGTTCTGCTCTCTCGCGGCAAAGGTAACGGGCAAGGGGTTTACTCGAAATTATGGACAAACGGGTTTTTGGATTCAACGCATCAGGGGGTACGCTTCAGTAGTGGAGAAGATCCGGTACTCTACCTTAAAGACCCTGAAGGGCTCAACAGGTTTGAACGCAGAAAAATGCTTGATAAGCTGGCGGAGATGAATGATATGTCGTATAAGGAATTTGGTGATCCAGAGATTAATGCCAAGGTACAGCAATATGAAATGGCTTACCGGATGCAGACTGCGGTGCCCGAAATTACCGACCTTTCTAAAGAACCGGATGATATCATCAAACTCTACGGCTCGGATTGCCTGGTGCCGGGAACCTTCGCGGCCAATTGTCTGCTTGCCAGARAACTAAGTGAAAACGGCGTCCGCTTTGTACAGTTGTACCACCAGGGATGGGACCAGCATGGAAATCTTCCCTCGGAGATGGCCTCGCAGGCAAAAGATGTGGATCAGGCCTCGGCTGCACTGATCACCGATCTTAAGCAACGCGGGCTATTGGACGAAACCCTGGTGATCTGGGGTGGTGAATTCGGCAGGACCAATTATAGCCAGGGCAAGATGACCAAAGATAATTACGGGCGTGACCATCATCCGCGCTGTTTCAGCATATGGATGGCGGGCGGGGGAGTGAAACCCGGGATCGTGCATGGCGAATCTGACGACTTCGGTTATAACATCATTAAAGATCCTGTACACGTGCATGATTTTCAGGCAACCGTGCTGCATCAGCTTGGGTTAAACCACGAGAAACTGATATTCAAACATCTGGGCCGCCGTTATAGGCTGACCGATGTGAGCGGTAAGGTAATCAATGACATTTTAATATAAATCCCGTTTATGGACAGAAGAAAATTTATAAAACATACTACAGTAGTATCTGCCAGTTTCTTTATTGCCAAAGATCTGCTGGCAAAACCTAAGGGACCTGTTTATGGGCATAACAATATGCACTATATGCTGGATAACAAATGGGGACAGCTAAACCCTTTGAAAAACCCGGTAAATGATTGCCATGAAATGGTACAGGATGCCAAGGGAAGAATTATCCTGTTGACCAACGAGACTAAAAACAATATCCTCATTTATAATAAATCAGGGAAACTGCTAGATAGCTGGGGACATGAATTTCCCGGTGGCCATGGGCTTACCCTGGCAAAGGAAAACGGTAAGGAGTTTCTTTTTATCACAGATACCAACCGGCACCAGGTTTATAAAACCACATTGGATGGCAAGATCCTGATGACCATTGATTGCCCGATGGAAACTGGTCTATATAAAAAGAAAGAAGAATTTGTGCCAACTGAAACCGCGGTAGCTGATAACGGTGATTTTTTTATTGCTGACGGTTATGGCCTGCAGTATGTGTTCCATTATAGTGCCGATGGTAAATTGCTCAGTTATTTCGGGGGCAGGGGAGCTGAAACCAAACACCTTGATAACGCCCACGGGGTCTGCATCGATAAACGCAGTAGCACACCAAGCTTGCTGGTTACAGACCGTACCCGCAACTGCTTTAAACGCTTTGATCTGCAGGGTAATCTGAAAGAGATTATCTCGCTTCCAGGGGCCTGCGTCTGCAGGCCGGTGATAAAAAATGATTACCTGTATGCGGCAGTATTGCGCTCGCCTGACCTAAGTAAGGACGGAAGCGGCTTTATGACCATTTTGGATAAAAACAATAAAGTAATATCCAATATAGGGGGAACGCTGCCAGTTTACAAAGACGGAGTGCTGCAGCCTATGGCCCAGGCGGAAAAGATTTTGTTGAACCCGCACGATGTGTGCGTAGATAACGATGAAAATCTATATGTCGCACAATGGGCATCGGGAAAAGTATATCCATATAAATTCACACGCATATAATGAAAATCACGCTGAAGGGTTTTGCAGAGAATATGCTGTTCATGGCAAATGCCTTTATTATTTTTTTACTGGTTTTTGGCCACAGGATTTCAGTTCCATATTGGTTACAGCCGCTGGGAAGGATGCACCCTATGGTACTGCATTTTCCGATCGTTATTCTGCTGCTAGCGATGCTGCTGGAGTTTTTCCGCTTTAAAGATGCTTATGCCAAAGAAAAACTCTACCATGATTTTACTTCCTGGCTACTGCTTTCCGGTACTCTTTTTTCAGCGGTAACCGTTATCATGGGGCTGTTCCTCTCTAAAGAGGAGGCGTATTCGGGAAGCACGTTGCAATGGCATAAATGGACGGGAGTAAGTATCGTCCTCATCACCACCCTTATTTATTACTGCAGGAATTCTGCCTGGTATAAACTGCCGCTGGCAAGGGCTGGAGCTGTGCTTACCATATTCTTTGTAATCCTTGCCGGCCACTATGGTGCGGCATTGACCCATGGAGATAATTTTGTGCTGGAACCGGTAAGCACCCCTGCTGAAAAGGCCAGTGTTCCGCTGGAGCAGGCAAAAATATTTGAAGATGTGGTTATGCCCATATTTTCTCAGAAGTGCCTCAGCTGCCATAATATCGAAAAGGCGAAAGGCAATCTGATCATGGATAATGCCGGCTCGATTCTTAAAGGCGGGAAAACGGGAAAGCTCTTTGTACCCGGAAAACCTGGGCTCAGCTTGCTACTGGAACGGATACATCTGCCATTGGATGAAAAAAAGCATATGCCCCCTAGAGGGAAATCCCAACTGAGCGAAAAAGAGATGGAGCTTTTGAGACTTTGGGTAAAAAGCAATGCTGAAATGAAGAAGAAGGTTATGGATTTACCTGCAAATGATTCTTTACGCTCATTGGCGACCACCTTTTTAGCCCCGACCAATGCGCCGGAGGAGAAATTCGGGTTTGCAGCAGCAGATGAGACCACCGTTAAAAAACTGAACAATAACTACAGAAATATTTACCCCTTAGCTAAGGAATCGCCGGCCTTGGCGGTAAATATCTATAATAAAAGTGTTTATAAACCATCAGTGTTAAAGGAACTGAGCGAGGTTAAAAAACAGATTGTATCATTAAACCTGAGCGGTATGCCCCTGGGCGATGAAGACCTGAAAATCATCGCTGGCTTTGAAAACCTGCGTAAACTGAACCTGAATTTTACGAACATCAACGGAACAGGATTAAAATATTTAACAGCTTTAGAACATTTAAATGTTTTGTCCCTTTCTGGTACCAGAGTGAGTTATAATCTTGTCAAACAGGTTGTAAACATGAATGGCCTCAAACAGCTGACTTTATGGAATACAGGACTGACTGAAGCGGAAGTGTCTCAGCTACAAAAAATAAGCAAGAACCTGACCGTGATTGCGGGCTTTAAAGATGATGGAAAACACCCCGTTAAATTGAACAAGCCACGTCTGAATACGGATGTTACTGTTTTTAAAGATGCCATTACCCTGCAATTGAAGCACCTGATAAATGGGGTTAAAATCAGGTATACTACAGATGGGACAGAACCCGACAGCCTTAAATCCCCCATTTATAACAAGGAAATTGTCCTTAGCGGGAATACCACGGTTAAGGCCAGGGCATACAAGCCAGGCTGGTACGGCAGTGATCTGCTGAGTGCTAATTTTTACAGAAGCACTTATAAGCCAGACAGCATCTTCTTTTTATTGCCGGCCAACGAGAAATACAGGGCCGGGGGAGCAACGGTGCTGACCGACGGTCAATTAGGAGATTATGATTTCAACCTGGGCAAGTGGATCGCTTTCAGGGAAAATAATATGGAGGCGATGCTTTACTTTAAAAGGCCGGTCACGATGCAGTCGGTAACCTTACATGCGATGAAGCAGATACAGCCCTACATATTCCCGCCTACCGAAGTAGAGATATGGGGCGGGACGGATAAAGATAAACTGCATTTACTGGGTAGGGTAAGACCCAACATGCCAGAAAAAATGGAGGAACGCGAGCTCATTAAAATTGAAGCCAAGTTTAAGCCTCAGCGGATTTCCTATCTAAAGATTATTGCCAAAAACCTGAAGAAACTACCGGAATGGCATCCCGCTAAAGGACAGCCAGCCTGGTTATTTTTAGATGAGATATTTCTGAATTGAGAATGAACGGGGCATTTCGGGAAAAACGGCCACCCGTTCCGCATTTAAACTGTCACCACATTTCGCTTTAACTTTCACTGAAATACACAGCTTAGGCGGGGAATCGGATATACCACTGCAACATCTACAAGAACTTTTCAGAATAATCAGAGAAATTTATAAGAATTAGAAAGCGAACGGAGTATGCTACGGACTGATGTCGTTGGCCTCTCCAGCTATTATTTCTAAGCAATCGATTGTTTTTTTAGAAAAAATATTTAATTTACCGTATTAAATAACTAATGCACAATGAAAAACTAATTGCGACTAATACTTTTGTGCAGATACTGACCAGGATCTTACAAGTAAAAAGCAAAGGGCTGGGTAGCAAGTGCATCGGAACAACCGCAGATAAACAAATTTTAAACCAAATATAAACCTAAACATATGCTTAAAATTCAAAACACCAAACTATTCTGGGCAAGCTGCCTGGCGTTATTGGTTACCTCTCTTTCCTTCGGCATCCGTGCCGGTATCATGAACCAGCTCGGCATCGATTTTCAATTGACTACCGGTCAGTTGGGTACCATTACTGCTGCTGCCTTCTGGGGATTTCCGCTGGCAATTGTAGTCGGAGGATTTGTGGTCGATATGATCGGCATGAAACGTTTGCTGGTGATGGCTTTTATCTTTCACCTGGCCGGAATTGTGCTGACCATTTTTGCTCAGGGCTACTGGAGCCTGTTTTTATCAACGCTATTGATCGGCATTGCCAATGGCACGGTGGAGGCTGCGTGTAATCCACTTGTAGCTGCTTTATATCCGGAAAATAAAACTACCCGCTTAAATCATTTTCACTTATGGTTTCCCGGAGGTATTGTGATCGGTACCTTGCTGGTTACCCTGTTTGTTCAGCTCGGACTGGGCTGGAAGGTGCAGGTGGCCATGATGATCATTCCGACTTTGATTTACGGATACCTGTTTTCAAAGCTGGATTTTCCGGTTACCGAAAGGGTATCATCCGGTTACTCCAGTTCAGATATGTATAAAGCAGTACTTTCTCCATTGTTTATCTTTATGTTTATCTGTATGTTCGGTACGGCCATTACCGAGTTATTTACCGGGCAATGGATAGGTTTATTACTGAAAAATGTAACCGATAATGCCATTTTATTGCTCACGCTGACTACCGGAATTATGGTAATTGGCCGGGGTTTTGCCGAACCTGTGGTTCACCGTCTTGCCCCTCAGGGCGTACTGCTCTTATCTGCAATATTTGCCGCATTGGGACTTTACATGCTGGGTACATTTACCGGGAATTCTGTTTTTTTCGCAGCAATTATCTTTGGTATAGGCGTTTGTTATTTCTGGCCAACTATGATCGGTTTTGTCGCTGAGAATGTCCCTAAATCCGGAGCGTTGGGCCTAAATCTAATGGGAGGCGCGGGGATGTTTGCGGTTTCTATCTATACGATGTTTATGGGGAGTTTTTACGATAACCTGATCGTTAAACATTTACCTTCCGGTGCCTCGCTTGACGTTTATTTAAAAGCTCCAGAAAGTTCAGCATCGGGGCAGGCGCTTGCCAATGCCAAAAATCTTGCAGGCCCAGAAATCCTGCAGGCTACACTGATTATCCCTGTGATATTGATTGTCGCGTTCGGTGGACTGGTTTTATACCTGCGTTCACGAAAAAAGAGCAAATCTGTACAATTGGTATAAGGGATAGAATACACTTGTTCAACAGTGATAATCGTACATTCGATTTGAATGTTAATTGCAATGAATTGTCTTTATAAATAAATCAGATATACAGAAAAAAGGAGCCGCCTCATAAATCAACTATGAGGCGGTTTTTTTGCTAAGTATTAAAGTAGCGCAGCGTGTGTTGCGCGCGGGTAATGAGCTGATGTTTTTTTGCGGTGATCTAAAAGCCAGGCTTCCTGTTCTTTTGCTGTATCGTTCTCATAATAGCTGATTAATCCGCAGTAAAATATTTTCTGTATTGCAATGGCGTTGTCTGTTTTACCTTTAAAAACTGTTTATGGAAATTGGCCATGGTATTGTAACCGCTGTCGAAACATATTTCCAGAACTGTTTTCCTGGTTTCCATAAGTGAGGTACAGGCATATCCGATCCGGATCTCGTTCAGAAAATCGATATACGTTTTTTTTGTGCTTTTTTTAAAATAATTACAGAATGCAGGCACGCTCATTGAGGCAATACCAGCCACTCTGGAAAGCGAGATCGGCTCCCTGAAAGAATCGATGGTAAACTGGAAGATGCGGTCGATACAATCCCTATCTTTATTATTGGGCTGTTTTAGGTCCTGTGTTGATACTTCGATATACTCTTTACCTGTTGCAATGATGTCGAGACATTTGCCCAGGATCAGGATACGCTGGAACCCTATTGTGGTTTCCAGCTCGCTGATGAGTGAAAAAAGCAGGCGTTTACTGTTGCCCGTGATTTTCAGGCCGAACAATGAACTCTCCAATAACTTCTTGATATAGCGGCTTTCGGGTATATTCAATATTTCAGTGCCCCAAAAGTCATCTCTGAACTGGACCACCACTGCACTTGTAATCAATCCCTGTTCCCTTTTCTGAAAGGTATGCGGAAGATTACTACCTAGGAAATAAATATCGCCGGTTTCAAATTCACCAACGTGATTGCCAACAAAACCTAGTCCGGAGCCTTCGGTAAACAAGATCAGTTCGTATTCGATATGCTGGTGCCAGCCCACCTCAAAATCCGGCGTTCTAAAAGTTTTGGCCACAAACGAAGTCGTTTCATCGAGAGTTAGCTTTTGAATAAAGGGCTTCATGGATTGACGATATTTTACGTTTTTGATCACAATTTAATGATTTTTTCTTTTTTTTAATAAGATAGTTTACTTTTTTGATAGGAAAGTGTAAGGGATCAAAATAAAAACCAGCTAGCTTAGTATTTACCTAACCAAACCGATCCAGTTCATATGGCTATAGCACCTGCTTTAAAACCGTCAGCGCAAGCTGCGCCAAAAACCGAAACCATAAACACCAGGTTTATTATTGTTATTAGTATGGTGGCTGCATTAGGTGGTCTATTATTTGGATTTGATACCGCTATTATTTCCGGGGCGATACCTTACATTACGCCTTATTTTGGACTTGACGGATATTCGCTGGGCTGGGCGGTTAGCTCAATACTGATCGGCTGCGCTACAGGTGCGATGGCGGCTGGGCTATTTGCAGATAAATACGGGCGCCGTGTAACGCTGATCGCATGCGCACTGCTGTTTGCGCTCTCGGGCCTGGGAGCAGGTCTGGTATCAAATTTTACTTTCTTCGTCCTGTTCCGATTGATCGGCGGACTGGGGGTAGGAGCTGCTGC
>NZ_JBFTQI010000218.1:0-7930 GCF_056398925.1 Pedobacter sp. 01T416_2 | reverse complement strand
TTGCATAATAGTCTTAACGTGAAATTGAGAAGTGACCAATTAACATTTTCATCAACACAAGGAACCAAAATACGTATTTGGGCTGGTATGCCATCGTACGATAAAGAGTGTAAAGAATTCAAGACGGATAAACAGACCATAAATTTGATTGATAATTTTGCGGATTTTCATGGAAAAATTATTGTTCAGGCATTTGACGAGAATGAAGAACTGATAGACGAAAGAATTGTAAAAATACAGCCTGGTTCTGCTCGATTGGCTTCTAGAGTTGAATTCACAAATCCTGTAAAAAAAGCGCCTAAAGGAATGGTAAAAATACCTGCTGGAAAATTTATGTGTAATAAATATTTGGTTGGAGATTCATTTATTCCTTACCCAGATGCTCCTACATTGGAAAATGAAAAAATCAGCATGCCTGCCTATTTCATGGATAAATATCCTGTGACAAATGCCCAATACAAAGAATTTATGGACGCCACGGGTTATAAACCGTCTGATGCCAATAATTTCTTGAAACATTGGGTTGGCGGTAAAATTGCTAGTGGACAAGAAAATTTCCCCGTAATCTATGTGTCTTACGAAGATGCCAAAGCTTATGCAAAGTGGGCTGGCAAACGTTTGCCTACAGAAATTGAATGGCAATATGCATCCCAGACAGAAAAGGGAAATGCCTGGCCTTGGGTACAAAATAAACCAATACAAAAAGTGGAAGAGTTTGTAACCAATACGTTGTCTGTTTGGAAAATTAAAGGTATAGACACAGATCGTTGTAATCTGGGAGATGGCAAACTGTATCCGGTGGGGAAATATCCTAAAGGGGCAAATCCTTATGGATTAGAGGATCTTACAGGCAGTGTTTGGCAGTTAACCAATGATTTATATGATAATGGAACATATCGTTATATCATGATGAAAGGTGGAAGTTATTTCTTGCCTTCATCTAGCTGGTGGTATGTGCAAGGGGGACCCCGTGAATTATTTTATCGTCAATATTTATTGCGTGTTTCAGAAGGTTTTGAACGTAATGCCACTGTGGGTTTCCGTTGTGTAACGGATGMTGCAAAATAGTAAAGTATACGGATTAATAAAGTTATTTGAATATGATTTGCTAAAGATAAAGTTGCAATGTCAAATCGGACAAAGTTATAGATTGAATTAGGCTATGAATGAGTTCGATTTGACAAATTTTTGAATAGCATGGGTTCAAAGTAAAAATTAAATTAATTAAAATGAATAATATTCTAAAATACAGTTCATTAGTAGCTATTGTATTGCTGTTCTCCAGTATGATCAGTCCTCCTGTTAAGGTAGCTTTGCTTGTGAATGGGAAACAAGAACAAACAGTTGAATATGCCGCTTTGCAGAAATTTTTCGACACACGTAAAGTCAGCTTCACTATTCAGAAAATTACTCTTGATGAAGTAATAAAGAATAAATTAGATCTTAAAAAATATCAGGTAGTATGGTATCACCGTCCCGATACTTTAGAAGTAACCCCTTCAGAAATTAAATTGGAGGGATCCATAAAATCCTATCTCAATCAAGGAGGCAAATTACTTTTGACGCTTGATGCCGTTAAATTACTTAATACATGGGGGATTGAAAAAAGCCCTATTGAAATCAGACACCGTAGCGCTGTTGATGAGGGGTTTGGGCGTAAATTAGGTTTTCATGGTTTCCGAAGTCACCCTGTATTTTCAGATATGCATGGTGGAGCTTATGTATGGCACCCCAAAAAAGATCTAAATATGAGGACGTTAGGTTTTTTTGAAAAGAACCTCCCAAATGCAAAGGGTTCAAAGATAATAGGTATTGATTGGGCTTACATTTCCTATGATGAGAAAAATAAATTACTATGGGAGATACCTTATGGAAAAGGAAAAGTATTGGCTGTTGGTGCATATACATACTATGCTCAAGATAATTTTAATCGTAAAGAATTAAATCAATTCACAGAAAATTGTATTAATTATCTGGATGGTAAATTTGAGAAAGAAAAGCAATTTTTTTGGACGTATGGAGAATGCAAAATTGAGAAAAATGACAAAAAGATAGGTAAAATAAAATTAAAAGCATCCACAGTATGGCAAATTAAGCCTTCCTCGCTTTCTTTAAGTCGTGTGGCAACAAACAATTTTTTCGATTTAGCGGGCAGACGTAGTTTATTGATTGGAAAAGAAAAAGCGGGTATTGACGAAATTTGGACACATCCTGTCATGTCTGCACGTGATTTTAATGTCGGTGTGAAATTAGTAGCGAGCGATACCATTTGTTGGTTGAAAAATATTACCCCCAAATTTGAAGTTCGTCCGGAAGCGGTTATACGTAGCTATGAATTACCTAATGGCATTCAATTAAAAGAAATTATTAGTACCAGCGTAAAAGAACCCGTTGGTATAGTTCATTATCAATGGAGTAATGCCAATGCCATTGAGCGATTGATATACTCAGTCAAAAGCAATTTACGTTTTATGTGGCCTTATAATGAAGAGGCGTTGGGCTCATTGCAATACTCGTGGTCTGGAGAAAACAATGCAATAGTCGTTTCGGATAAAAAAGATGAATTTGTATCGATTATAGGCTCAAATTCTAAAAGCAATTTACTTGTTGATGGTCAGTTTGACGATTTCAAGTATGCTAATGGAAAATGGAGAGGAACCCCAACGGATAAGCTTCAAACAGCCTTTTTAGTGGAAACCGATGCTCAAAATAAATCAGCTTTAGATGTTTGTTTCGCATCAGGGAATGAAGGTGTTTCTAAAGCAATGATGGACTACTCCAAAAATATCAACAATGCTGAAAATGTACTAATTGAAGCAGTAGCTTATTATGAAACTTTATTGACAAATACTGTAAACATAAACACTCCTGATCCGGGCTTTAACGAGGGTTATAAAATGGCGATTTTGGGAGCCTCAAAATTTGAAGTCAAAACTCCAGGTATTGGCAAGTCACTTATGGCTGGTTTTGCAAGTACTGCAAGAGGTTGGGACGGTGCACAAAAAGTAAGCGGAAGACCAGGTTATGCATGGTATTTTGGACGTGACGCAGAATGGTCGAGTTTTGCGGTAAACAATTATGGGAATTTTGAGTTGGTGAAAGAGGTATTGAAAACGTTTATAAAGTTTCAAAATGTTGACGGTAAAATTTATCATGAATTAACGTCAAGTGGTTCTGTTCACTATGACGCATCAGATTCTACTCCTTTGTTTATTGTTTTGTTTGCTCATTATTTACGCTATTCGGGTGATGTCGAATTTGTTAAGTCAAATTGGGGAGCAATACAGAAAGCGATTGATTTTTGTTATTCGACAGATACCGATGGGGATGGTCTAATAGAAATATCGAATGTTGGCCATGGTTGGCTTGAAGGTGGAAAGCTTTATGGAGCGCACACTGAATTCTATTTGTCTGGCATTTGGGCTGCTGCCTTGCGAGATGCTGGATATTTGGCCAAAGGAATAAACAAAGAGGTTCAAGCCCAAGGTTACTTGGCCGATTCAAAAAAAGTAATGAACGCCATTGAGGGGTTTTGGAATAAAGACAAGTACTATAATTATGGGAAATACCGTGATGGTTCATATACCAAAGATTTCATTATACTTACGACAGTGCCGGTTTATTTTGATGTATTGAATAAGGATCGCGCAAAAATAATGACTGAAGCATTTGCTTCAAACTCTTTTTCGGCTGATTGGGGGACCCGTATGATTAGCTATAAAAATCAATTGTATGACCCAAGGAGTTACCACTTTGGCAGTATTTGGCCTTTATTCACAGGTTGGACATCACTTGCCGAATATCAGACGGGTAGATATAATCAAGGTTTTACAAACATAATGAACAATTTGTCAAATTATAAGGACTTTTCAATGGGTAATGCCGTAGAGGTAATGAATGGGAATACCTATAGTACAAGCGGGGTTACATCTCATCAATGTTGGTCAGAAACAATGGTGTTACAACCTATTTTTGAAGGGATGTTGGGGTATCACCCGGATGCGTTGACAAATATAGTCACTTTAGCTCCTAGGTTGCCTTTTGATTGGAAATGGTTTGAGGCTGAAAATGTTAAATTTGGAAAAAATAGTTTCGTATTCAAATTTAAAAAACAATCAAATACAGTTTTGGTCTACAACCTGATATCTAAGCAAGATTTTAAACTAAATTTTATACCAACGCTTCCTTTGGGCTCTAAAATCGAACAGATCGTAGTGAATGGAAAAAAAGTTAATTATACAATTATGGATAACAAGGAATATTTGGATGTAAAACTTAATGAAAACGTGAACGTTAATGGTCATACAGAAATTAGTATTCAATTAGCGAAAGAAGGTGTATCAACTTTAGCCAATTTTGTTAAACCAGAACTAATGAGTGAATCGAAAGGTTTCAGAATACTCAAACAACAGCTTGACGGTAATTCTTTTAAAATTGAAGTTGAAGGAAAAAGCGGCAGTACGTATGACTTTAAATTGTTGGTGGGTACTGATGTAGTTAGTTGTTATGGTGCTAAAATAATTGGAAAAATAGTCGATGGTTTTGGTTTGTTCAGGGTAATAATTCCTACCGATAAAGAAAAATACCAACAAAAAATAATCCAGATAAACATCAAATAATATTGAAATGGCCAATTGTGTTTTTTAACTGAGACGATAGGACTGTAATTACCATCGACCACATCAAGCATTGAACTTCAAATCTCCCATCGATTTATTGCAGGAAATTTGAGGACAAAATTATACTTTTGAGTGGTCTGAAAAACAAGGGAGCTTACAGTGAAGTCGATTACAGACAAATAGTTGCAGAATAATAGTGAGCATATAGTGAGCATGCTATTAATAAATACATTAAAGCATTATTTATAAGAGGTTTATGGATAGGATTCAAGTCCCGTCCATTCCGCGAAAATAGTTTTAAATTTAACTAAAAGCCTGTAAATTAAATGTTTACATGCTTTTTTGTTTTCTGGAAATACCAAAATATTCATTTTTTCGCAAGAAAAAGGCRAGCAATTCGGTGAGCTGCTAGTCAATAAATTCCCGCTTTTCCGGTGTATCAAATTTGTGAAAGACCGATTTGATATCCGTAAATACATCCAATTGTTTATTTAGTATTTCGTAGGCCAGGACAAAGATGTTTTAGCCCGCAACGAAGGGGACAACAATTGGATTGTTATCCGTTATGCAGATGTTCTGCTAATGCTTGCAGAAGCTTTAAATGAACAGGGAAAAACAAATCTTGTGCTATTAGAAGTTCAAAAAGTCCGGACAAGGGCGAATCTGATCACCAACATGTTGCTCAATCAATTGGATACCAGAGTTTTGATCAAAAAGGAGCAAATACTTGAACAATATCGCAAGGGGAAAAATCTATTGTCTCGAGATTTTTATGTTAATCGATTAAGCATATCTTTACAGGATGAGTAAGAAGGTTTCCATCAAAGATATAGCACAAACTGTAGGCGTTTCTACCGCCCTGGTTTCATACGTGTTAAATAATAAGGAAAAAGAAGCACGTGTTGGAAAAGAAATCGCACAAGTAATAAGAGATACAGCGGTGAAAATGGGTTATCAGCCAAATCAGATAGCCAAAAGCTTGAAAACAGGAAAATCGTATACTTTTGGATTAATTGTAGCAGATATTTCCAATCCGTTCTTCGGCAATCTTGCGAGGAATATTGAGGATGAGGCAAAGAAATTTAACTATACCGTGATTTTTGCGAGTGCGGATGAAAATGCGAAAAAATCTCAAAACCTGATTAATATTTTAACCGAAAGACAGGTTGATGGTTTCATTATTGCACCGGCAGAAAATTCACAAGACCAGATTGAAGCGATTTTAAAGAACAATATTCCACTGGTGCTGATAGACCGGTATTTTAAGGGGCTGGATACCAATTGTGTCGTGACCAACAATTATGAGGCTTCTTATCAGGCTGTGAGCCATTTAATTGAAGCCGGAAAGACAAATATCGGCATGATCGCTTATCAAACAGATCTGGCTCATATGCTGGATAGAAAGCAGGGCTACATTGATGCAATTAAAGACAGTAAACAGTTAAAGACAAAAATCCCCTTGGTCAAAATGGTTGATTTCAATGCTGGTCAAGAAGAAGTAGAGGCGGGCATCCGCGAATTTTTTGCTCAAAACCCTACAATAGATGCACTGTTCTTCGCTACAAACACGCTTACACTAAAAGGATTAAAATCTTTAAATAAGCTAAACTATAAAGTTCCCGATGATGTGGCTATTGTATGTTTTGATGAGAGTGAAGCTTTTGATTTCTTTTATTCTCCCCTGACCTATATAGAACAGCCATTACTTGAAATGGGCAAAAAGGCCGTTCAGATCTTACTTAAAAACATTTCTGATAAAAAAAGCGCCAATATGCAGGTAAGCATAGCGTCTAAATTAATTATAAGACAATCAAGTGCTGCCACTGTTAAAAAGAATTAGCTCAAGTTGCAATTACTGGTGTCAGAACAGGGAATATCATAATAAGCTGTGAAAAACTAAAAAAAAATATTTGTTTGTTTAAACGTTTAAGCTTAAGTTTGATTAACGATCAAATTATAAACCATTTAAACCGAAGTGCCCCGGCATTTTTTTTATCCCATTTAGCTTAAACGTGTAAGCATATTGGGTTTTGATATCTGGGCATACAAATTTCAGGCAAAAAACATAAAAAAAATCAGACACACTTCAATTGAGTATCATGAAAGGCTTTTGTTGCGAATATCATCATAACCATGCCGCAATGAGTATGGCCAAAGCAGTTGCAGGGTGTTTAGGTATGGGTCGTTGCTTCAAGCGATATCTTTCACCTTTCCGCATGGTCCTCATTTGGAATGGGCACTGAAGTATCGGATTACAGCAGCATATAAATTTTATGGACCATTATTATAGTTAAGTAAATATGATGAATAAAAAATCAATTTCACTGTTCAGGACAGAAACCGGCAAGAGTTATCTTATGCCCTTTATTCTTATATGCAGCCTATTCCTATTGTGGGGGTTTGCACATGGCTTGTTGGATGTGCTGGATAAACATTTTCAGAATATACTGCATGTATCAAAAGCACAATCAGGTTTCATACAATTTTCATTATATATAGGCTACCTGGCCATGGCTGTACCGGCAGGATTGTTCATGAAGCGGTTCGGATATCAAAAAGGAATCATTTTAGGACTGGCTTTATTTGCCATTGGTGCCTTTCTTTTTTATCCTGCAGCTAAACTACAGGCGTTTATTCCTTTTCTACTGGCCTTATTTGTACTGGCATGCGGGCTGGCCTGTCTGGAAACTGCGGCAAATCCTTATTCAACTATTCTAGGACCTCATGGATATGCTGCCAGACGGATCAACATATCGCAGTCTTTTAATGGATTAGGCTGGATATTGGGCCCCTTAATGGGCGGCTTATTCATTTTTGGAACAGAACATACACCTGGGGTAGACAAGTTCGATTCGATGGTTAAACCATACATGATTGTCGGTGGAATCGTTGTGGTTGTTGCGCTTGTTTTTATGCTCTTCAAACTTCCTGAAGTAAAGGAAACTAGTGAAACCGAAACAGCTGATGACCCGCCGATGAGTAATTTATTGAAGCATCCGGCCTTTGTATTAGCTGTAATTGCGCAATTTTTGTATGTAGCTGCTCAGACTGGAATAAACTCTTTTTTTATTAACTATGTTACGGAGACGATACCGAATGTTATGGGACCTGTTAAAGATATCATGCAGCATTTAGGTTGGTTTGGCGAGGTGTTTAAACCTAAAAACCCGGAACAGGCAGCATCTCTTATTCTTGCAATCGGGGGGATGGGCCTTTTCTGGATCGGACGGTTATCAGGGGCCTATATGATGAAATATTTATCGCCACAGAAGCTTCTCGGAATATATGCTTTGGTGAATACTGTGTTGGTA
>NZ_JBFTQI010000217.1:0-7940 GCF_056398925.1 Pedobacter sp. 01T416_2 | reverse complement strand
TTCTTAGAGTAGTATTCAATAAGTCAAAACGGTCGCCATCCGGACCGGTACCAGAACTGTTGATCAGTTTAAAATCAGGATATTTGGCTTTTATGGCCTTGGTGAAAATTGCTAGCCTTTCCAAATACTGTGGTCCCCAGTTTTCGTTTCCAACCCCCATCATTTTTAAATTGAAAGGTTTTGGATGACCAAGATCTGCCCTCATTTTCCCCCACTTGGTTGTTACATCGCCATTGGCAAATTCGATCAGGTCCAGCGCATCCTGAACATAAGGATCGAGTTCATCAAGGCTCGCTACTTCGGCTGAATTATACTGACAGGCCATGCCGCAATTTAGTATTGGTAGCGCATCAGAGCCTATATCTTCTGCCAGTTGGAAATATTCAAAAAAACCCAAACCAAAACTCTGGTAATAATCAGGTGCGGGGCGGTGTGCAAATTCAATATTCCAGCGGTTCATAATCAATTGCCTGTTTTCGATCGGGCCGATGGTTTTCTTCCACTGATAACGGTTGGCCAGATCGGTGCCTTCTACAATGCAGCCACCAGGGAAACGGATAAAACCCGGTTTCATATCAGCTAATAACTGTACCATATCGGCCCTTAATCCCTGTGGGCGGTTTTTCCAGGTGTCGCCTGGAAACAGCGAAATCATATCCAGATCAATGTTTCCATTTCCCTGAAACACAATCGAAAATCTGGCTTTTGGATCGGTTTCTGTCGCAGTAAAACTTGCTGATTGCTTTTTCCAATCGCCACCGGTCTGATCTGGGGTTAATCTTCCCTGTCCGATAACTTTATTATCTGCGGCCTTTAAGAGTAATGTCAACCTAACACCAGGTTTTGCCTGACGGTACATGACAGAAAAATCATATCGCATCCCCTTTTTTACGCCGATACCTTTAAATCCTTCATTTATCAACTCAAAATCGTCAGTTTGTTTTTTTACCTGTAAGTATCTTGGATTGGCGGTGTTTACTTCCTTGCGGTTTACCACCAAAATTTCACCTTCCTGTGGTCTTTTTCGTTGAATGGACCAACCCATTAGCGGTTTTGCAAACTCGAATGAGCGGTTTTTAATCAGTTCGGCATAAATGCCGCCATCAGCACCAAAGTTGATGTCTTCAAAAAAAACGCCCCACATATTAGGTTGCACCTTGGCAATGGAGTGGTCTGTTTTAACTTTGATCACTTTTGCAGTTTGTGCCTGTACTTCGGGAGTGTACCCGATTCCAATTGTTGCATATGCCAGGCATGCCGAAAACACACTTTTTACAGGGTAATTTAATTTCATACGGTTTAATATTTGGAAGATCCTAATGGTAAAAGTAAAATATTTAAAATAATAAACGTTATCTAAACATTTATTTTTTTATTCATCAACGATTTTGTTGGTAAATTCTACAATCTTAGCATCGGGGAAAATGATACAAGTATCTCAAATATGGATTGAGGTAGTAAAAGGGTTTAGTAAAGTAACTTTTTACTTGATGTTTAAAATTTATTGAGCAGAAACCTTTAAAATCTTTCTTATAACATATTGTCATCGTCAAAAAGCAGGATACTACAGGATGCGCCTTAAAGATATACTATTTACATTCGACATGAATCATTTAATGGCTGCTACCCAACGGCTGTTATGATCCGCTAACCAATAACACATGATGAGCCTTCATTTCTTCAATATTCAAATATTGACTATTTTATTCCGTAGGGCTTTTATGTGCAAAATAGCTGGTTCACATGCTTGATAAAAGAATTATGAATCTTAAAAAATATACTTTGCTTGGCTTTTTAAGTGCAGCAACACTTTGTGGTTCGGCGCAACAAAAAGCTACAGATAAACAATCGGTTAAACTCTTTTTTGAGAAATCATACCTACAGGTAGACCGCAGTTATTACAGCACTGGCGAAGATGTATGGTTTAGCGCCTATTTGGTAAATGGAAAAAGTAGCAATTTAACCGCTACCAGCAATAATTTATATGTGGAGCTGCTTTCGCCAAAATCGGAAGTTTTAGACCGGAAAATGATCAGGTTGGATGGTGGACTGGGAAAGGGAGATTTTAAATTAAAAGATTCTATTCCTTCTGGTTGGTACGCCATTAGGGCTTACACCAATTGGATGCGAAACTTTGGCGATGATTTTGTTTTTCAAAAACGGATCCACATTAGCAATAACATTATTGAAAACGCTTCTTATTTTACCCGAAATCCGGTCAAGAAAAACGATGTTTCCAATTCGAAAAAATCGATAGCCTTTTTCCCGGAGGGCGGTTCGCTGGTTGAAGGATTAACCAGTATTGTAGCCTTTAAAACCAATGATGACATTGGCAATGGGATTAAAGCCACAGGAAGTGTAATCTCATCAAAAGGAGATACTGTAACTACTTTTCAAAGTACCGATGCGGGCATGGGCATTTTTGCTTTTACACCCAAAACGGATGAAAAATATAAGGTTGAGGGATTTTATGGCAAAGAAAAATTTTCGTCGGAAATGCCCTTAAGCCTTAAAAAAGGCCTCTCATTACATATTACTACTGATTCTTTAAATATCAAAGCAAGTATCAGTGCCAACGAGTTAATGTTCGGCGAGTTGAAGGATAAAAGCATTTCGCTTGTAATTAAACATGCAGGCGATAATATTTATTCCGGATCGATCAAATTAAGTAAAGCTATAGTATCGGTATCTATCCCAACAAAAGGTTTTCCGAATGGTATTGCAAGCATAACCCTGCTAGATGACCAGAACAGGCCTAATTGTGAACGGCTTATTTTTATACAAGACGAAAATAAGGTCAATTTCTCAATAAGCCCAAACAAAGCAGCTTATAAACCAAGAGAGAAAGTGGTTATTAAGGTAAAAGCGACCAATTTTCTTGGTCAGCCAGCTAAAACAGCATTTTCCTTAGCTGCTGTTGATGGACTTATTCCAGATGATGGAAATGATATTGTATCGTATTTGATGCTGCAATCGGAAGTAAAGGGAGATATTAAAAATGCTGCACAATATTTTGATGCTAAAAATCCATCTCGTTTAAAACAGCTCGACTTATTGTTGCTTACCCAGGGCTGGAGAGATTATATCTGGAGAAAACTGGCCGATTCGGCTATTAAAATAAGTTATTTGCCCGAGCCTGGCATCACAATTAAAGGAATGGTAAGAGAGAAACTAGCCGATAAACCCATTCCGAATATGAATATTACCCTATTTGGTACCAACTTTACAGGCAATAAAATTTTCACTACGAAAACCGATCAGAGCGGACGTTATTTTCTGGATGGGTTGAGTTGGTATGGCAATCAAACGGTAAAAATTTCATCAAAAGATGATAAAGGGAAAAAGGGTGGCTGGCTACAGATCGATACGCTGATTAAACCTTTAAATTTAGCGCCGTTAAAAACGATCTCACCTGGAATTTCGAACACCTTGAACGTAGAAATCGGTAAACGCATGGATTATAACCGCACTTACAAGTTTGGCGATTCGATCAGTTTAAACGATATTGAAATTAAGGCCGCCCAGAATAACAAGGTGGTTCTGTTTCAGGATGTACTTACCTCATTTGGGTATCCCGAGGAAGTTTTCAACATTACAGCAGCCGATTATTCTTACAAGGGATTGGAACATTTTCTGTTAACAAAGGCTAAAGGAAGTTATCCAGCGGAAGAAAACGATAGTTTGGGTAATGAAGGAGTCACCTTTATCGCCAATGGAAAAAAAGTTAGGCCGGTTATTAAAGTAAACAACAGGCAGGAACTCTTTACCGAACGCTTAGATTACTACAGTTTAACCATGGATCAGATTAATCAGGTTAGAATTCAGCATTTATTAAACAGTACCGGAAAAGATGTGTACCTCATCAGCCTTAATTTAAAGGATGAGGCTTTGCGCGGACCAAATTTAGACTTGCTAAACCTAAATTTAAACGGTTATTATGCCGCAAGAACTTTTTATTCGCCAAATTACAGCAGTCCGGCAACACCAAATAAAGATTTACGTACCACCGTTTTCTGGGCACCAGCTGTAAAAACCAACGAAAATGGTGAAGCAACTATCACTTATTTTAATGGAGATAACAAAGCTGATATTTTGATCAAAGCCGATGGAATTACCGATAAAGGAGTGGCCGTATCGGCGAAAACAGGCTATAAAGTTCAATAACCATTCAGAGATAAGCTATTATGATCAAAACTATTATAATCTTCAGTTTCAGTTTATTCTTTGCTACACAGCTTTTCGCTCAGCGCCAAATGGAAAAACTGGGACGTGGTGTAATTGCTGTACGACAAAATAACGATTCTGTTTATGTAGGCTGGCGGATGTTGGGTACCGATGGCGATGACATTGCTTTTAACCTATACCGCAAAAGCGGAAATAATGAAGCCATAAAACTCAATCACGATCCGATTACCAAGAACACCAATTTTGTAGATGTAGGGGTTAAATTCGATCTTCCGAACAGCTATTTCGTAAAACCAATTTTAAAAGGCAGTGAATCGGAAGCCAGTAAATCTTTTACGTTGCCAGTCAAGCCACCTATTCAGCAATATTTAACTATTCCTTTAAAAACACCAGCTGGTTATTCGCCTAACGATGCTTCGGTAGGCGATTTAGACGGAGATGGTGAATATGAAATTGTGTTGCACCAAACTGGCCGGAGCAGGGATAATTCATCAAACGGTATTACCGATCCGCCGATTTTTCAAGCCTATAAATTAGATGGAACTTTTTTGTGGGAGATTAATTTAGGGAAAAACATCCGCGAAGGCGCTCATTATACCCAATTTATGGTGTACGACCTGGATGGTGATGGTATTGCAGAAATGGTATGTAAAACTGCTGATGGAACGGTAGATGGCAAAGGAAAAGTAATTGGCGATGCGACTAAAGATTGGCGCAATCCCAACGGTAAAATATTGGATGGCCCTGAATTTTTAACCGTATTTAGCGGTAAAACCGGAGAGGCATTAGCCACAACAGATTATATTCCTGCCCGTGGCAATATTGGCGCCTGGGGTGGTAGAGGTGGGAACGGAAAAAACGATAATACGGGTAACCGTGTAGATCGGTTTAATGCCTGTGTGGCCTATTTAGATGGGATCCATCCAAGTGTAGTGATGTGCAGAGGCTATTATGGCAGAACGGTTTTAGCAGCCTGGGACTGGCGTAATGGCAAACTAACTTCAAGATGGGTATTTGATACTAAAGATGCTAAAAACTCATTTTCTGGGCAGGGAAACCATAACCTAACCGTTGCAGACGTAGACCAGGACGGAAAAGATGAAATTATTTACGGTTCGATGTGTGTAGATGATAATGGAAAGGGATTGTACACTACGGGCTTAAGGCATGGTGATGCCATTCATGTTTCAGACCTTGATCCGGAACACCCAGGTTTAGAAGTTTTTGGTGTACACGAAATAGAAGAAGGTACAAAAGGCCCAGGAGCTGCGGTTTATGATGCCAAAACAGGCAAAATATTATGGGAAGGATCGCAAGACGAAGATGTGGGCAGAGGAGTAGCCGATAATATCGATAATACCCGTTTTGGCGCACAGATGTGGTGGTCGGGATCGAATGGATTATTTGATATCAAGGGCAATCGGATCGGTAATCAACCCCGATCAACTAATTTTTTAATTTATTGGGATGGTGATTTGTCGAGGGAACTTTTAGATGGTAATCGTATAGATAAGTACAATGTCGGGAGGATTTTTACGGCAGATGGAGCCGTTTCTAACAACGGAACTAAATCTACCCCAGCTTTAAGCGCTGATATTTTTGGAGATTGGCGCGAAGAATTGATTTTAAGAGCTGAGGATAATCAAAGTTTAAGGATTTATAGCACCACTATTCCGACCGAATACCGCAACTATACCTTAATGCACGATCCGCAGTACCGCTTAGGTATTGCCTGGCAAAATGATGGTTATAACCAACCACCACATACGGGGTTCTATTTCGGTTTCGGAATGAAGAAAGCACCAAAACCACACATAACTTTGGTAGAACCAAAAAAATAAACGAATCCGAAAACACACTATGACTAATAGCAGATTATATATTCTCATTTTTACATTTTTGTTTAGCTGCTATGCTACAATTGCAGTAGCGCAGGTAGTAAAAGAACAGGCGAAGGTAATAACACCTTTTGATCAGGACTGGAGTTTTAATCAAGGCGATGTTCAGGGCGCCGAAAAAGCTGATTTTGATCAAACCAAATGGCGGAAATTGAATGTCCCGCACGATTGGAGTATCGAAGGGGCTTACGATAAAGCCAATTTAACTGCCCGTGGCGGTGGCTATTTGCCTTCGGGCATCGGATGGTACCGCAAAAGTTTCAATCTTGATGAAAGCTTTGCGAAAAAGAAAGTAACGATCGAATTTGATGGCGTAATGGCCAATAGTGAGGTATGGATTAACGGGTTTTATCTTGGCAAACGTCCTTATGGCTATATTAGCTTTGCTTACGATTTGAGCAAACACTTAAAATTTGGTAAAGGCAAAACAAATGTCATTGCTGTAAAGGCTGATAATACTGTACAGCCTGCTTCGCGTTATTATACCGGTGCCGGAATTTACAGGCATGTGCGTTTAGTAGCAACAGATGCCGTTCATATTGCAGATTGGGGTGTTTATATCACTACGCCAGATGCTACCGCGCAAAAAGCTACGGTTAAAGTAAAAACAAACCTTATAAACGAATCTGCCCAAAGCACTCAGGTTATTGTAGAAACAGCTGTTTTAGATCCTGCCGGAAAAATTGTTAAAACTGCCCAGAGCAAGCAAACCATCGCTGCAGGAAAAAATATGAATATAGATCAGGATATTGTAGTGACCAATCCAAAACTTTGGAACCTGGAAAGTCCGGATTTGTATAAAACCTTAACCAAGATAACCGTAAATGGAAAAGTTATTGATGATCAGTTAAATACCTTCGGTATCAGGGCTTTTAAGTTTGATGCTGCAACAGGTTTCTGGTTAAATGACAAAAACTTTAAGTTAAAAGGAGCTTGCCTGCATCATGATGGTGGCGCAATTGGTGCAGCAGTGCCGTTAAGCGTGTGGAAATTCCGTTTAGAACGCTTGAAAGAAGTAGGGGTAAACGCCATCAGAACTGCTCATAATCCGGTTGCACCAGAATTTTTGGATTTATGCGACCAACTGGGCTTTTTGGTGATGGATGAAACATTCGATACCTGGAACTCGCCAAAAAACAATGGCRAAAAAGGTTATAATAGATTTTTTACMGAATGGTGGGAGCGCGATACGCGCGATATGGTGATGCGCGACCGCAATCACCCATCCATCGTAATTTACAGTATTGGAAACGAAATCCATGATGATTTAAACAGCCCGGAGGGATTCAAAAAATATAAGGATCAGCAGGATCTTATTCATCTGCTCGATCCAAGCCGTCCGGTAACCATGGCGCTTTTCCGTCCGGCCAATTCGAAGGTTTACACCAACGGATTTGCTGAAACTATGGATGTTGTTGGACAGAATTACCGAGAAAATGAATTGGTAGCCCTACACAATCAAAAACCAAATTTAAAAGTAATCGGCACCGAAAATACGCATGTAATTCAGCAATATTTGGCACTTCGCGATAATCCTTTTATGGCAGGCCAGTTCCTTTGGACGGGTTTTGATTATCTTGGAGAAGCCGATTGGCCCCAGATTACCAATGGACAGGGTTTGTTCGATAGGATTGGCAGTTGGAAACAGCAAAGTTTGCAGCGCCAGAGTTGGTGGTCGGAGAAACCTGTTGTACACATTGTCCGTAGAGAAGATAATGCGGGCGCAGGTGTCTGGATCAACAATTGGACACCTACCGATTTTGATACTTACGATGACGCAAAGGTTGCCATTTATAGCAATTGCGAAGAAGTTGAACTTTTTTTAAATGGAAAATCACTGGGCAGTAAACCTAAACC